>NZ_JBEOXU010000055.1:0-37735 GCF_040296725.1 Streptomyces sp. NPDC002044 | reverse complement strand
GCCGCCGCCGCCGCCGCAGCCGCAGCCGCAGCAGCGGACCGGACGTCGGGCGCGGACCGCGCGTCGGCGCCCGCTCCCCGCACGGGCGCCGTGCCCGTCCCCCGCGGGGAGGCGCCCCCGGCAGCGCCCCCGCCCCCGGTACCGGCCGCCGTCCGGCCCGCGCTGGAGCTGCGCGGGGTCACCGCCGGGTACGACGGCGGGCTCGTCCTGCACGGGGTGGACCTCCTGGTCCGGCGGGGGGAGATCCTCGCCGTCCTCGGGCCCAACGGGGCGGGGAAGAGCACCGCCTGCAAGGTGGCCGCCGGACTGCTGCCCGCCGGTGGCGGGAGCGTGTGGGTGGCCGGGCGGGACGCGACGCGGGACGGGCCCGTGCGCCGGTCCCGGGCCGGCGTGCTGCTCGCCCCGGAGGGCCGGGGGATCTTCCCCGCGCTCACCATCGAGGAGAACCTCGCGCTGTACCTCCGGGACGCCGACGCCCGGACCGCCGTCTACGACCGTTTCCCCCGCCTCGGGGAGCGGCGCGGGGTGGCCGCCGGGTCCCTGTCCGGCGGGGAGCAGCAGATGCTGGCGCTGGCACCGCTGTTGCAGCGGCCGCCGGAGGTGCTGATCGCCGACGAGCCCTCGCTCGGGCTCGCCCCCCGGGTCGTGGAGGAGGTGTACGCGCTGCTGTCCGAGCTCCGGGGGGCCGGTACGGCGCTGCTGCTGGTGGAGGAGAAGGCGGCCGGGATCCTCGGGGTCGCGGACACGGTCGCGTACCTCTCCCAGGGCCGGGTCTCGTGGTGCGGCCCGCGGGCCGAGGTCGAGGCGGACCGGCTCACCGACGCCTATCTGGGGATGGCGACATGAGCGGCGACGTGCTCCGGGCCACGGGCGTCAGCGTCCGCTTCGGCGGCGTCCGGGCCCTGAGCGGGGTGGACCTCGGCGTCCGGGCCGGGGAGGTGTGCGGGCTGATCGGGCCGAACGGCGCCGGGAAGACCACGCTGTTCGACGTGCTGTCCGGCATCCGGCGGCCCGACGAGGGGCGGCTGCTGCTCGACGGCGCCGACATCACGCGCCGTTCCCCCGTCTGGCGGGCCCGGCACGGGATGCGCCGGACCTTCCAGCGCCAGCAGCTGTTCGGCCAGCTCAGCGTGGCCGACAACGTACTGGTGGCTCAGGAGTGGCGGGGCGGCGGGGGCGGTCTCGCCGCCGACCTGCTCGCCTTCCCCGCCCGGCGGGCCCGGGAAAGGGAGCGGCGGGCCCGGGTCGAGCGGGTGCTCGCGGGCTGCGGGATCGGCGCGCTCGGCGCCTCGTACGCGGGCGGGCTGCCCGTCGGGCAGGCCCGGATGGCGGAGCTGGCCCGCGCGGTGGCGGACCCGCCGCGGGTGCTGCTGCTGGACGAGCCGGCGTCCGGCATGTCGGCGCCCGAGCGCGAGCGGCTCGCGGCGGTGATCCGGCGCCTCGCGCGGGAGGACGGCTGCGCGGTGCTGCTGGTCGAGCACAACGTGGCGTTCGTGATGGACCTCTGCACCCGGGTGGTGGTCCTGGACCTCGGGACGGTGCTGGCCGAGGGGACCGCGGCCGAGGTGCGGGCCGACCCGTCGGTGCGGGAGGCGTACTTGGGGACGTCCTGAGGGAGAGGCCCTCCGTACGGGGAGCGGATGCGCTGACGTGGCGGGAATACGTCGTACGGGAGGCCGGTTGCCGCCCCCGTACGGCGCAACCGAACCGACGCGAGGGAACGGCCAGACGTGAACCAGGTCCCCACCATCAAGCTCAACAACGGCACGCTCATGCCCCGGCTCGGCTACGGCGTGTGGCAGGTGCCGGACGACGAGGCGGAGCAGGCCGTCGGGACCGCGCTGGAGGCGGGCTACCGCAGCGTCGACACGGCGGCCGTCTACGGCAACGAGGCCGGTACCGGCAGGGCCCTCGCGGGCTCCGGCGTGCCGCGCGAGGAGCTGTTCGTCACCACCAAGCTGTGGAACGGCCCGTCGCGGTCGTGGGGGCGCGACGAGGTCCTCCGCGCGTTCGACGACTCGCTCGGGAAGCTGGGCCTGGACCACGTCGACCTGTACCTGATCCACTGGCCGCGCCCGATGCGCGAGGACTTCCTCGCCATCTGGAAGACCTTCGAGGAGCTCGCGGAGAGCGGCCGGGCCAAGGCGGTCGGCGTGTCGAACTTCCGCCCGGCGGACCTGGACCGGCTCGCGGCGGAGAGCGCGCTGGTACCCGCCGTGAACCAGATCGAGCTGCACCCGCTGTTCCCGCAGACCGAGCTGCGCGCCCTGCACGCGGAGCGCGGGATCGTCACCGAGGCCTGGTCCCCGCTGGGCCAGGGCAAGGAGCTGCTGACGCTGCCGGAGGTGGCCGAGATCGCCGCCCGGCACGGGCGCTCCGCCGCGCAGGTCGTCCTGCGCTGGCACCTCCAGCACGGGAACGTGGTCATCCCCAAGTCGGTGACCCCGGCCCGGATCCGGGAGAACCTGGACGTGTTCGGCTTCGAGCTGGACGCCGCCGACGTCGCGGCGCTGGACGCGCTGGGCGCGGGCGCGGCGGGCCGCCGGATCGGGCCGGACCCGTCCGTCTTCGACGTCTGAGGGCCGGGGACTCGCGCGCGTGAACGTGCCTGACGGGACCTACGAGGTCCGCAACGTCGCCAGCGGGCTGCTGCTCCAGGTGGAGGCCGGCAACCGGGTGGTGGTCGCGCACGCCGGGCCGGTGCCGGACGCCGCGCGGTGGGAGGTCTCGCCCGTGCACGCGGGCGGCGGGCTGTTCCACCTGGTGAGCGTCCACAACGGCAGGCGCCTGGACGTGGCGAACGCCTCCACGGAGAGCGGCGCCCGCGTGCAGGTGTGGAGGGCGAACGCCTTCGGGGCGCAGGAGTGGCTGGTCGAGGAGCACCTCGACGCCCCCGGCGTGGTCTCGCTGGTCGCCGCCATCAGCGGTCTCCCGCTGGAGGCGGACGCCGAGGGCCGGGCCCGCCAGTGCGAGGACAGCGACTCGCCGGGCCAGTGGTGGCGGCTGGAACGGGTGTAGCGGCGGCGGCCCCGGCCCTCGGGGCGCCGCCGCGGGTGGCCCCGTCGGCCGCGTCCGCAGCGGGCCGCCGGTGGCCGGTCGGGCGGCGGCGTCGGCCCGTGCGGCCGCGTCAGCTCGCGCCGTGGGCCGGGGCGAGGGACTCGACGCGCTGGGCGAGCGCGAAGTCGGTCTCGGTGACGGCTCCGCCGGCGTCGTGGCTGTTGACCGACACGCGGACGGTGTCGTAGCCGAGGGTCAGGTCCGAGTGGTGGTTCAGCTCGTCCTGCACGGAGGCGATGTGGGCGACGAGGGCGCTCGCGGCGAAGTGCGTGCCCAGCCGGTAGGTGCGGATGATGCGGTCGTCCTCGAAGGCCCAGCCGGGGAGTTCCCGCAGCCGGTCCTCGATCTCCTTCTGCGACAGCGGCTCACTCGGCATCGGGCGGCTCCTTCTCCTCGTGACGGGACGTCAAGGTTCCCACAGCGTGCGCCGGGGCGACCCTTTCGCGCCATAGTGCACCCGGGTGCTCCTGCGCCTTCCGCGCCGGGCGCGCCCCTCATATGCTCCTGCGCCGGACGTGACTGTTACCAGCGGTAACTAGCGGCAGGGGCAGGGGCATGAAGGACACGGGCAGTTCCAGGCGTACGTTCATCGCGGGCGCGGGGGCGGCCGCCACCGCCGGCGCCCTGCCCGCGGCCGGGGCGCTCGCGACACCGGCCGCCGCCGCGACCGGGGCGGCCCACGCGGCCGCGCCCGGGGCCGCGTCCGGTGCACCGCGTACCGTCGCCGTCCTCGGCGGTGGCGTCGCCGGCCTGACCGCCGCGCACGAGCTGGCCGAGCGCGGGTACGCCGTCACGGTGTACGAGCGCCGGGCGCTCGGCGGCAAGGCCCGCAGCATGGACGTACCGGGCAGCGCACGCGGCGGACGGCGCCCGCTCCCCGCCGAGCACGGCTTCCGCTTCATCCCCGGCATCTACCACAACCTGCCCGACACGCTGCGGCGCATCCCCTTCCCCGGCAACGCGAACGGCGTGTGGGACAACCTCGTCGCCCCGCGCGAGATGATGTTCGCCCGCGCAGGCGGCCGCGAGGACCTGCGCGCCCCGATCCCGTGGCCCGGCCACTCCCGCGCCGAGCTGACGCCGGAGGAGCTGCGGCGTGCCCTGACCGGGATCACGCAGTCGCTGGTCCGGCTGCCGCCGCACGAGACCGCGTACTTCGTCAACCGCGCGCTCGTCTTCCTCACCAGCTGCGACGAGCGGCGCGACGAGGTGTGGGAGCGGACCCCCTGGTGGGACTTCGTGCGCGCCGCGCGGATGTCGCAGGAGTACCAGCGCATCCTCGCGATCGGCGTGACCCGCAACATCGTGGCGACGAAGGCAGAGGAAGCCTCCACCCGTACGGTCGGCACCCTCGGCGAGGCACTCGTCTTCAACCTGCTGGGGCGCGGCGCGGACGGCCCGCCGGACCGCATCCTGAACCTGCCGACGAACGAGGCGTGGATCGACCCGTGGGAGGCCCATCTGCGCTCCCTGGGCGTGGAGTTCCGGATCGGCTGGACCGTACGGGAGGTGCGGTACGGCGACGGCCGGGTGACCGGGGTCGCCGTGTCGGACCCGGACGGCGTCCAGCGGACCGTCACCGCCGGCCACTACGTCTCGGCGCTGCCGGTGGAGCACGCCCGCCGGACGTGGAGCGCGGCCCTGCGGGCGGCCGATCCGATGCTGGCGCGCTGCGACCGGCTGAGGACGGACTGGATGACCGGCATCCAGTTCTACCTGACCGAGCGGGCGGAGCTGGTCCACGGCCACCTCAACTGCATCGATTCGCCCTGGTCGTTGACGGCGATCCAGCAGGCGGAGCACTGGCCCGCCCGGAACTTCCCCGCCGACTACGGCGACGGCACGGTGGCCGACTGCCTGTCGGTGGACATCTCGGAGTGGGACAAGCCCGGGATCCTGTACGGGAAGACGGCCAGGCAGTGCACCCGCGAGGAGGTGGCGCGCGAGGTGTGGGCGCAGCTGAAATCCTCCCTGAACGACACCGGGACGACCGCGCTGTCGGACGCGCGGCTGCACTCGTGGTTCCTGGACCCGGGCGTGGACGGCCTCGGCACCCCGAACCCCACCAACGAGGACGAGCTGCTGATCCACCCGGTCGGCACCTTCCACAACCGGCCGACCGCGGGCACCCGGGTGCCGAACTTCTTCCTCAGCGGGGACTACGTGGCGGTCGACATCGACCTCGCGACGATGGAGGGCGCCAACGCCTCGGCCCGTGCTGCTGTCAACTCCCTTCTGGACCGCGACGGTTCGGCGGCGCAGCGGTGCACGGTGCGCCCGCTGTACCGGGCTCCGGAGGTCGAGGCGGCCAAGCGCCACGACCGGTGGCGCCACCGGCTCGGCCTGCCGAACGTCTTCGACCTCGGGTGAGGCCGGCGCCCCGGGCCGCGGCCCCCCGGCGCTCGGCTAACGTCGGGGCATGACGACGACCGGCGTGGGCGTGCTGTTGCGGACGTGGCGCGAGCGGCGCGGCATCAGCCAGCTGGAGCTGGCGGGCCGCGCCGACTCCTCGTCCCGGCACATCAGCTTCGTGGAGAACGGCAGGTCACGGCCCAGCGAGGAGATGGTGCTGCGGCTCGCGGACCACCTCGACGTGCCGGTGCGCGACCGGAACGCCCTGCTCGTGGCGGCCGGCTACGCGCCCCGGTACGCGCACACCCCGCTCGACGCCCCCGCGATGGCCGCCCTGCGCGAGGGGCTGGAGCGGCTGCTGACCGGCTACGAGCCGTACCCGGCACTGATCGTGGACGGGACGTACACGGTGGTGGCCGCCAACCGGGGCATCGCGATGCTGCTGGAGGGCCTGCCGGAGCACCTGCTGACACCGCCGCTGAACGCGATGCGCATCACCCTGCACCCGGAGGGCCTCGCGCCGCGGATCCACAACCTGAAGGAGTGGCGGGGGCACCTGCTGGGCCAGATGGAGCGGCAGATCGCGCTGGCCCGCTCGCGGGAGCTGCGGGAGTTGTACGAGGAGGTGTCGGCGTACCCGGTGGCGGACCGGCCGGGCGACGCGGAGCCGGAGGAGGCTGTCCCGTACGTCGCGCTGCCGCTGGTGATCGAGCACGGCGGGCGCCTGCTGTCCTTCGTGTCGTCCATCTCCACCTTCAACACCCCGATGGACGTCACCGTCGCCGAGCTGGCCATCGAGACGATGCTCCCGGCGGACCCGGCGACGGCGAAGTACCTGCGCTCACTGCTGGACTGACCCCGCCCGCAGCGCCAGCTGCTGGAGTACGGCGAACGAGGCGACGGTGGCGGCCTGCGCCGGGATCCACACCAGGCCGGCCGCTGTGGGCGAGAACCAGACGGCCAGCGCCACGAGGCTCAGCGCGGCCCAGGCGTAGTTCGTCTCGACGACCAGCCGTACCGCGAGACCGGGCGGCTGCCGCCGCGAGGCCAGCCACCCGACGCCGGCGCCGTACGCGGCCAGCAGGACGCCCAGCCCGAGCAGGAGCCCCTCCCCGACCCCGAGCAGCCGCCCGAGCGCGGCGGGGAAGGCGAGGTACGCGAGCCCGTTGGCCGTGGTGACCACGGCGTCGAGAGCGAGGAACCGGCGCAGCGCGAGCTGCGGCTCGGGGGTGCGGGCGATGCTGCCGAGCAGGGTTGCGGACATGGCGGATCAGCCTCCGTCGATGGGGGACGCGCGGGTCGGGTGCGGGCCCCGGAGCCGAGTGCGCGACCCCGGAACCCACACCCCCCACTCTGCGGAGCCCCGCCCGGGCAGTCGATTACCCCGGAGGTAACGGCCACGGGCCGGCCAGGGCGAGTCCCTTCAAATGGTGCATCCAGTTCAAACAGTGCAAACAGTGCATTGAGTTTGATTGGTGTTCATATGCCGCTTGATGCTGTGTCAGTCGCACACCTGTCGGGCACAATCGGCCCCGGTCGCCTCCGGAAGCGGTGGAGCCCCAGGGCACCGACCCGCCCCCTCAGCGGAATTCCGCACCGGACCGATCCTCAAGGCGTTCTCGATGTACCTGGCCAGCCGCACCCGTCTCGCGGCCCTGCTCGCCGCGCTCGCCGTCGGCGCCACCGGCGTGACGACCTGGGCCCACGGGCGCGGCGGCGCGCCCCAGCCGACCGCGCTCGGGGCGGGGATCCGCCCGAGTGTGACCGAGGGCACGGTCGTCCAGGTCGTCGCGCACCCCGACGACGACCTGTTCTTCATGAACCCCGACCTGAGCCGCTCCATATCCACGGGCGTCGAGGTCGCCACCGTGTACCTGACCTCAGGGGAATCCGACGGCCGCAACGAGGCCCACAGCCCGCACCTGGAGGACCCCGCGCGCCCCGCCGACCGCGCCGCCTACGCGGAGGCCCGGCAGAACGGCATACGGGCCGCGTACGCGGAGATGGCCACCGGTGACCGCACCGGCGCCTGGCGGCGTACCGCCGTACCCACCGCCGGAGGGGGCAGCGCCGAGGTGGACGTTCTCGTGGCCCGGCCCCACGTCAGCCTGGTGTGGATGCAGCTGCGCGAGGCCCGCAGCATCTCCGGCGACAATCCGGACAGCCTGCGCGGCCTGTGGGACGGCAGGGCGCCCGCCCTGGGCTCGCAGCTGACCTCCGGGACGCCGGTCGCGGCTCCGTTCTCCTATACGAGGGAACAGGCCGTCGAGGCCATCGCGGGCGTCTTCGCGCGCTACCGGCCGACCACGATACGGACGCAGGACCCGACCCCCGGCCGGTCGCCGGGCGGCGCGCTCCTCGACCACCAGGACCACGTGTACGGCGCCCGTTTCGTGCAGGCCGCCGCCGAACGCTACGCGAAGTCGGCGGACGCGGACGCGGGCGCGGGCGCCGCGGGCGCGGGCGCGGGTTCCCGGGGTACGGGCTCCGCGGGCGCCGCGGGCGCGGACACGGCCCGGCCGCACTTCTCGGTCCAGAACTACGTGAGTTACCCCAACAGCTCCCTGCCCCCGACGCTCGGCCCGCGAGCGGCCGAGGAGAAGCTCGGCTACCTCAAGACCTACGCCTGGACGGACCACCGGGACTGGTGCGGCAGCCCCGCCGGCTGCGGGGACCGCAAGACCGCGACCCGCCCCACCGGCGCCGGATGGAACCAGGCCATCCGCTACAGCCGGGGCGACGGCACGTCCTGGCTGACCGAGGGCGTCTCCGGCCGCCTGTGGGCCGTCGCCGTCCTGGACGGCCGGATGGCGTACTGGTCGCGCGGCGGCCCCGCGACCCCCTGGCAGGGGCCCCGGTTCCTCCCCGGCGCCGGGATGGACGCGGGCGCGACGGCGGCCCGGCTCCCCGACGGCAGGGTCGCCGTCTTCGGCACCCGCACCACCCTGGGCACCACGCCCGGTGAGTACGGGCGCGCGCTCGTGTACGCCGTCCAGGCGGAGCCCGACGGCCCCTTCGGCCCGTGGCGCTCGCTGGGCACCCCGGACACGAAGGACCTACCGGACACGTCGGCGATCAGCGCACCGGCCGTCGCCGTGGACCCCGCGGGCCGGCTGACCGTGTACGTACGCGACTCGGCGCGCACCCTGCGCGCCCGTGCGCAGGCGACGCCCGACGGAGCCTTCGGCGGGTGGCGGTCCCTGGGCGGCGCCGGGCTGCAGGGCGATCCGGTGACGGCCACCGACAGCGCGGGGCGGCGCCACGTCTACGCGGCGACGGCCCGGAGCGTGCTGGCCTGGACCCGGCCGTCGCCGGACGCCACGGACGCCTCGGACGCCCCCCTGCGCGGCCCCTTCCCCACCGGGCTGCCGGCCACCACCGGCCCGCTCTCGGCGAGCCCGCGGGGCGACGGCGTCGGACTGTACTTCCGTCTCCCCGGCACCGGCGCCGTCGGCACCACCCTGGTCACCGCCGACGGGCCCGAGCCGTCGTTCTCCCCGGTCACCGGGGCGGGCGGCGAGGGCGGCTACGGCGCCGTCGGCGTCGCGGGCCACCGGCTGACGGGCCGTGCGGGCGCGGGCACGGCCGGCCTGTCGGGGGGACCCGGCGGCGCGCCGTCCTGGTCCGAGTCCCAGATGCTCTACACGGGCGCACCGGCGGCCGTGGTCCAGCCCGACGGCACCGCCGTCGCCGCGGCCCTCGGCCTGGACGCCGGACTGCACGTCACGACGGCTCCCCCGGCCGGGGCCGAGCCGCTCGGCAGCCTGCCGCCCTCCTCGCCGTGGCACGGCGCGGTCCCGCCCTCGACGGTCGCGCAGGCCGCGCGCGCCGGCTCCGGGTGGCAGCGCTGACCGGTGGCCCCCGCACGGGGCGGGTCCCGTCGTCACGGCCGCCCGGCCGCTACCCGGGCGGGGTCGGGAGCGGAGGGCCGTCGAGCGCCACGAGGGCCAGGACCGCGATCGAGCCCGTCCACGCGAGGGGCGCCACCGACGACGGCCGGCCCTCCCGGTCCACCTTCTCCGGCAGCTCGCCGAGCACGTTCTGCTTGGACAGGACCCAGTCCAGGACCCGCCCGGCCCGCGCCGGCTTCCCCGTGCCGGCCCACGCGAGCGCGAAGAACGCCGTACTGGGCGTCCAGGCGCTCCCGCCCCAGGGCGCCGAACGGTCGTTGCCGGGAGTCAGCCCCCCGCTCGGCAGCAGCAGCGCCCGGTACGTGACGTCCAGCGCCCGCGGCAGGTCCGCGGGGGCCGTGTTGAACGGGGGCGCCATGAACGCCACCGCGCTGTCGTGCCCGTGCCCGCCGTCGGCGGTGCGCTGGTAGCCCAGCGGGGCGAACCGTACGGAGATCGCCGCGGAGAGCCGGTGCGCGGCCCCGGCCCAGCGCGCCGCCTCCCGCGGCCGGTCCGCCTCCCGTGCGAGGTCCGCGGCGGCGTTGAGCCCGGCGAGCAGCGGGGCCGCCGTACCGATGTTCGGGGTGGCCGTCGTCAGCTCCCAGTAGTCGGGGGAGGCGGGCGGCAGCCCGTCCGCCCGCAGGGAGCCCGCCGCGTGGTCGGCCGCCTTGCGGACCATCGGGTAGAGCGCGGCCAGCCGGACCGTGCGGGTGGCGGGCGGGGCCGTGCGGTACCACTGCCAGGTGGCCCAGGGCACCCAGCCCTGGGCGTCGAGCTGCCAGCGCCGGGCGTCGGGCGGGCCGGATCCGTCGAGCTTCGTCCGCGCCTCCCAGGTGCCGTCGGCGCGCTGGGTCGCGGCGCTGTAGCGCAGGATCCGGTAGGCCTCGGCGTCGTGACCGGTGTGCGCGAACGCGGCGGAGGCGAAGCTGGAGTCGCGCGGCCAGGAGTACTTCCACCCGGGGCTCCACCCCGCCGCCAGGGCGCCGTTCGGCTGGAGCAGCGCGCGCATGGCCAGCAGGGCCCGCTCGGCGGCCCCGCGCTGCGCGGGCGTCCTGCCCGGAACCCGGCCGGAGGCCAGCCAGGCGCGGCTCCGTGCGATCTGCCACCACGCCGGCAGGTGGTCGGGGGCGACCACGGCCGACGCCGTCCGGGCGGCCGGAAGGTACATCAGCCGGCCGGACGCCAGCCGCAGGACGTTGCTCCCCGGGACGTACCGCGCGCCCTCGGCGACGGACGGCGGGACGCCCTCGGCGGCCGTCGTGTTGGACAGGAGGCCGACGGCGGGAACGGCCCGCAGCGCCATCGGCCCGTAGAGGCGGTCCGCCTCGCCGCGGCCGTCGTGGCCCCCGGGCCGGACGAGCACCGGCCGCGCCGTGCCGGCGTCCCGCCCCGCGCCGGGGCCCCCGGCGGCGCACACGGGAACGGCGGCGCACGCCAGGGCCGCCGTGACGACAGCCCACCGGACGAGCCGGACTCCGGGCACGGCCACTCCCTCCGCCGGGCCCGCGGGCAGCGGACCTGGAGTCCCCATCCTGGGAGCGGCGTGCGCGGGCCGCCACGGATGGCCCGCCGCCCGGGTGAGGGCGACCGTACGCCGCCCGGAGGTTCCGGGGGCGCCGCGCCGCGGCCTCGTACCCCGTCCTGGACCACCCCCGGGTGCCGGTGGCACAGGGCCGTGCACATCATGGGTGTTCGACGGGCCGTGCGATCACCGCCGCCGGCGGGGCGCACCGGCCGCCGCCGCGGCAGGGCCCACTGCGAAGGGGTGGTGGATGAGCACCGCTGCGGCCGAGGACGCGCACGAGCACGAGAAGGAGGGCGTACGGGCCCCGGCCTCCGGGACGGGCCGGGGAACCGGCCGCCGCCCCCTGCTGCCCGGTCTCCTCGCGGTGGCCGGGGCGACGCTCGTCGCGGCGGCCGGGGCGCTGACGGCCGTCGGCTGCTTCCTGGGGCTCTACGTGCGGCCCACGTCCGACGACTGGTGCGCCGCGTGGAAGGCCCGGGACATGGGCGTCCTCGGCATCACCTCCGACTTCTACGCGACGCAGAACGGCAGGATCGCCAACGCCTTCCTCAGCGGCGTCGTGTACGGCGACGGACTGACCGGGATGAAGCTCCTGCCGACGGTCATCGCCGTCTCCTTCACCGTCGGACTGGTCCTGCTCGGGGGGCACTTCACCCGATTCCTCGGCGGCAGACCCCCGGTGCTGGTGCTGACCGCCTGCGCGCTGGTCGTCCAGGCACTGCTCTACTTCGCGGGCACCCGCGGCTACCAGGTGCTGCTGTGGGCGCCCGCCACGATCTCCCACACCCTTCCGAGCGTCATCGGCCTGTGGGCGTTCCTGCTGGCCGTGCGGACCGTCGGCCATCCCCGCGCGGGCGTCCGTACGGCCGGCTTCGTCTCGGCGTTCCTCATCGCCTTCGCGCTCGGCACGCTGAGCGAGCCGTTCGCGCTCGTCAGCGGGCTCCTCGCCGCCGGGGCCGGGCTGCTCTGCCTGCCCCGCCTGGGCCTGGCGCGCGGCCCGCGCCCCTTCACCTGGTGTCTGCTCTGGTGCGCGGGGCTCGTCTGCGGTCTGGTCGTGCTCTACACCTCCCCGGGCGCCCGGTGGCGGCGGGCGCAGCAGCCGGACAAGGAATCGCTGCTGTCCGCGGGCGAGCTCCGGGGCACCGTCAGGGACTGGCTGTCCATGTGGGACTCCGTCAGCGGCCAGTGGGCCTATCTCGGAGCAGTCGCCGTCGGCGTCCTCCTGGGGCTGGCGAGCCGGCGCGGCGGGACCGCGCCCGGACGGCGCGAGGCGCGGGAGGAGCGCGCCGGGGGAAGCCGGCTGCGGACCGTGCCGCGCACGGTGCTGGCGGCCCTGCTGCTGCTCCCGGTGCCCGTGGTGGTGCTGGGCTCGTTCGCGGTGGTGGTGGGCCTGCGCAGTGGGTACGGCCCGAGCGGGTGGACGTACGCCCGTACGTGGACGAGCTTCCTGGTGCCGATGCAACTGGCCCTCTGCGGCTACGGCGCGCTGCTGGGCGCGTGGGGCGCCCGGTGGCTCCCGGCCCGCGTCGAGCGGCGCGGCGCCGACGCGGCCCTCGCCGTCGGCGCCGTCGTGGCGGGCTGCCTGGCGCTGGCCTCGGTGGCCGTGCTCGTGCCGAACGTACGGCAGCTGACGACCGCCACGGTGACCCGCTCCGTGGCCTGGGACGCCCAGGACGCCCGCGTCCGCGCCGAGGTGGCGCGGGGCTCCTCGGACGTGGGTTACCGGCCCCTGCACATCGGCAGCCTCGCGGAGCCCTTCTTCACGGGGGCCTACGAGCGGGACTGGGTCGCCGCCTGCGTGTCACGGTGGTACGGCGTCGACCGGATCCACCGCGACTGACGCGCGGCCCGGGCCTCAGGCCGTCCGGGCCGCGACGGCGGGCGTCCCGGACGCCGGGGCCTCGCCCGTGAGGGCCTTCAGCCGCCGGGTGAAGACGACCATCACGGCGCCCGCCGCGATCACCACGGCCCCCTGCCACAGGAAGTTGACGCTCTGCCCGATCACGGCGTCGAGCCGGGGCAGCTGCGCGCCGATCGCGTCGCCGGTGGCGGCGGCGAGGAACCAGACGCCCATCATCTGGTTGGCGAAGGCGCGCGGCGCGAGCTTGGTGGTGACCGACAGGCCCACCGGGCTCAGGCACATCTCGCCCATGACCTGGATGACGTACACGCCGACCAACCACATCAGGGAGACCTTCACGCCGGTGGACGCGATGGCGGCGGCGCCGGACATCACCACGAAGGACGCGCCGGTCAGCAGCAGGGCGAGGCCGAACTTGAGCGGGGTGCTCATCCGCCGGCCGCGGCGCACCCAGAAGGCGGCGAACAGCGGCGCCAGGACGATCACGAACAGGGAGGGCAGGGACTGCGTCCAGCTGGCCGGGACGTGCAGGCCGAACAGGCTGAGGTCGGTCTTCTGCGCGGCGAACAGGTTCAGCTCGCTGCCCATCTGGTCGTACACCAGCCAGAACAGCGTCGCGGCGAGGAAGAGCCAGACGTACGCCCGCAGCCGGGTCCGCTCCACGGGGGTCACCTTGGGGCTGCGGTACATCGACAGCAGCACGCCGGCGGGGACGACCACGGCGACGACGGTCAGCACGAAGGTGATGTTGTCGATGCTCAGGGCGTGTGCGGCGGCCAGCAGCCCGATCAGGGACGCGGTGAACACCAGCCCGTACGCGGACGAGCGGCGCATCCTCGTCCGCTCGGCGGGGGTCAGCCGGACCACGGGCTCCTCGCGCAGCTGCCGGGCGAGCCGGCGGCCGCCGAGGGCGTACTGGACCAGGCCGAGGGCCATGCCGACGGCGGCGGCGCCGAAGCCGAGGTGCCAGTCGACCTCCTCGCCGAGGTAGCCGACGACGAGCGGGGCGAGGACCGCGCCGAGGTTGATGCCCATGTAGAAGATCGAGTAGCCGGCGTCGCGGCGCTGGTCGTCGTCCGCGGCGTACAGGCGGCCCACCAGGGCGGAGATGTTCGGCTTCAGCAGGCCGGTGCCGATGACGATGAGGACCAGGCCGGGCCAGACGAAGGCCGGGCCGGGCACGGCCATCAGGGCGTGGCCCGCCATGATGACCACCCCGCCCCACAGGACGGCGCGGCGGGCGCCGAGGAAGCGGTCGGCGATCCAGCCGCCGGGCAGGGCGAGCAGGGAGATCATCGCCATGTAGACGCCTTCCACGGCCTCGGCCGTGCCCTGGTGCAGGCCCATGCCGCCGTGGGCGCGGGAGGCGGCGAGGAAGTGCACGAGGATGGCGACCATGCCGTAGAGGCTGAAGCGCTCCCACAGCTCGGTGAGGACGAGGGTGGCGAGGCCGCGCGGGTGCCGTCCGGTCGTGCGTCCGGTCGTGCGTCCGGCCTTGTGCCCGGCCGGCCCGCCCGGGGCCCGCTCGTCCGGTGCGCTCGGCTCCGGACCCTGCTCGCGCGTATCCATCGAGGCGTTCACCCACCCAGTGCAGCCCGGGCGGGCGGTGCGGGGATCGGTCCTTCGGCCCGTTACCCCCGGATACGCGACGCCCCGGACCGAAGGGCCCGGGGCGTTCGCCGTGCGTGGGGCGCGCGGAGCGGGTCAGAGGTCCGCGAGGTCCAGCCCGGCCTGCGCGGCGGCCGCCTGGACGGTCTGCTCCAGCAGGACGGCGATGGTCATCGGGCCGACCCCGCCCGGCACCGGGGTGATCAGCGAGGCACGGGCGGCGGCCGACGCGAAGTGCACGTCGCCGACGTTGCCCTCGTTGTACCCGGCGTCCAGGACCACGGCGCCCGGCTTGATGTCCTCGCCCCGGATGAACTCGGCCTTGCCGACGGCGGCGACCAGCACGTCCGCCTGGCGCACGATCGACGGGAGGTCGACGGTGCGGGAGTGACAGTAGGTGACGGTGGCGTTGCGCTCCAGCAGCAGCATCCCGGCCGGCTTGCCGAGGATCGCGCTGCGGCCGACGACGACGGCGTGCTTGCCCGTGAGGTCGACGTCGTAGGCGTCCAGCAGGCGCATGATGCCGCCTGGGGTGCAGGAGACGAAGCCCGGCAGACCGAAGCCCATGGCGGCGAAGGAGTGCATGGTGACCCCGTCGACGTCCTTGCCGGGGGTGATGGCCTCGAAGGCGGCGCGCTCGTCGATGTGGTGCGGGACGGGGTGCTGGAGCAGGATGCCGCTGATCTCCGGGTCCGCGGAGAGCGCGGTGAGGGCGGCCACCAGCTCTTCGGTGGTGGTCGCGGCGGGCAGCTCCACGTGGCGGGAGGTGATGCCGGCCTTGGCACAGCGGTTCTGCTTCATGCGGACGTACGTCACCGACGCGGGGTCCTCGCCGACCAGGACGGTCGCGAGGCAGGGCGCGGTGCCGGTGCGCGCGGTGATCGCGGCCGCGAGTTCGGCGGTCCGCTGCGAGATGCGGCGGGCGAGCGCGGTGCCGTCCATGAGCTGGGCACTGGTCTGGGCGGTCGTCACGGGGTCTCCTGAACGTCGCTGCGGGATAGCGGTTCGCCCAGGCGCGCGGCAGTCGGCGTACACACGTACGCCGGGCCGCTCCCCGGTGGTGATCCACCCGAACGCCAGTCACGGCCCGGCGTCCACTGTAGTCGACATATCCGGTGGTCCACCGGTACCCGGCCTGGGACGATCGAGGCATGACGCGTACTTTCGACCATCTTGTCGGCGAGGCCGAATCCGTCTCGGTGGACGGCTGGGACTTCTCGTGGCTCGACGGCCGGGCCACGGAACAGCGCCCCTCCTGGGGCTACCAGCGGATCCTGGGCGAGCGGCTGGCCGGGGTGGGCTCCGTCCTGGACATCCAGACCGGCGGCGGCGAGGTCCTCGCCGGGGCCGGTCCGCTGCCCCCGCTGACGGTCGCCACCGAGTCCTGGCCGCCGAACATCGAGAAGGCGACCCGGCTGCTGCACCCGCTGGGCGCCGCGGTGGTCGCGGACGCCGACGAGCCGCCGCTGCCCTTCGGCGACGGGGCCTTCGAGCTGGTGACCAGCCGCCACCCGGTGACCGTGTGGTGGGACGAGATCGCGCGCGTCCTGCGGCCGGGCGGCGCGTACCTCTCCCAGCAGGTCGGTCCGGCGAGCGTCTTCGAGCTCGTCGAGTACTTCCTCGGCCCCCAGCCGGAGCGGGTGCGGCGCGGCCGGCACCCCGACGACGCGGTCGCCGCGGCCGCCGGGGCGGGCCTGGAAGTGGTCGATCTGCGCTCGGAGCGGCTGCGGACGGAGTTCCATGACATCGGAGCCGTGATCTACTTTCTACGGAAGGTGATCTGGATGGTGCCCGGCTTCACGGTCGGGCGGTACCGGGACCGCCTGCGGGAGCTGCACGAACAGATCGAAAGCGACGGCCCGTTCGTCGCGCAGACCGCCCGCTTCCTGATCGAAGCCCGCAAAACGGGCTGACGGAAAAGGCGGACGGATCCACGCCGGATCGGTTGCGCGGCCACAGCGTGGCGCAGGTCACTCAATTCAGCGCGTAACGAATCGACTCGGGCATGCGATGAACCGACAGGGTCCTCGCGCGGCCCCGGAATACAGACCCCCCTCGGGTCTGTTTCCCGAGTTCGCGCGATGATGTCCCGCCCACCCCTTATTTGTTCGCAACGAGAGGCTCCTTGTGTCGCTCAGCCCGTCCCGTACGTTCCCTCCGGAGATCGCCGAATCGGAGGCCCTCGTCGCGCTCGTCGAGCGCGGCCGCGAGCAGGGTCACATCAACGGTGACGACGTGCGCCAGGCCTTCGAGGCCGGTCGCATCCCGGTGGACCAGTGGAAGCGGGTCCTGCGCAGCCTGAACCAGGTCCTGGACGAGGAGGGTGTCGCCCTTCACGTCAGCGCGGCTCCCGCCACCAAGGCCGCGGCCAAGAAGCCCCGCAAGGCGGCCGCCGCTCCGGCACGCGCCGTGACCAAGAAGGCGGCGGCCCCGCCCCGCCCCATCGGCGCGCGCAAGACCGCCGCCACGGCCACCGCTGCGGCGATATCCGCTTCGCCGGCCGCCGCGACCGAGGACGAGGCGGCGGCCGACGCCGGCGCCGAGCCGAAGAAGCGCACGGTCAAGAAGACCGCCGCCAAGAAGACGGCCGTGAAGAAGACGGCCGCCGCCAAGAAGACCGGTGCCAAGGACGCCGACGAGGGCGAGACCCCCGCCGTCGGCGAGGACTGGGCGGCCGAGGACCTCGCCGACGACGCCGAGGAGGAGACCCCCGCCAAGCCCGGCGGCACCGCGGGCTTCGTCCTGTCCGACGACGACGAGGACGACGCCCCGGCGCAGACGGTCATGGTGGCCGGCGCCACCGCCGACCCCGTCAAGGACTACCTGAAGCTGATCGGCAAGGTGCCGCTCCTCAACGCCGAGCAGGAGGTCGAGCTCGCCAAGCGCATCGAGGCGGGCCTGTTCTCCGAGTACAAGCTCGAAGAGGAGGAGGACCACAAGCCCGCCTTCAAGCGCGAGCTGGAGATCCTCGTCGAGGACGGCCGCCGGGCGAAGAACCACCTGCTGGAGGCCAACCTCCGCCTCGTGGTCTCCCTCGCCAAGCGCTACACCGGCCGCGGCATGCTCTTCCTGGACCTGATCCAGGAGGGCAACGTCGGTCTGATCCGCGCCGTGGAGAAGTTCGACTACACCAAGGGCTTCAAGTTCTCCACGTACGCGACCTGGTGGATCCGGCAGGCGATCACGCGGGCCATGGCCGACCAGTCGCGCACGATCCGCATCCCCGTGCACATGGTCGAGATCATCAACAAGCTCGCCCGTGTGCAGCGCCAGATGCTCCAGGACCTGGGCCGCGAGCCCACCCCGGAGGAGCTGGGCAAGGAACTCGACATGACCCCCGAGAAGGTCATCGAGGTCCAGAAGTACGGCCGCGAGCCGATCTCCCTGCACACCCCCCTGGGTGAGGAGGGCGACAGCGAGTTCGGTGACCTCATCGAGGACTCCGAGGCGGTCGTGCCCGCGGACGCGGTGTCCTTCACGTTCCTCCAGGAGCAGCTCCAGTCGATCCTGGGCACGCTCTCGGAGCGCGAGGCGGGCGTGGTCTCCATGCGCTACGGCCTCAACGACGGCCAGCCGAAGACGCTGGACGAGATCGGCCGCGTGTACGGGGTGACCCGTGAGCGGATCCGCCAGATCGAGTCCAAGACGATGTCGAAGCTGCGCCACCCCTCGCGTTCGCAGGTGCTGCGCGACTACCTCGACTGAGTCGGCCCGGCCTCCCGGGCCGGCCGGAAGGCCGGTCCCCGGGGGCTGAACGGCGGGGAGGCACCCCGCGGAACCAGGAAGGCGCGCTCGCGCCGGCTCCGCGGGGTGTTCCCGGCTGCCCGCCGCCGCGTCAGCGCGCGGAGGCCGTGCGCCGCTTCCGGGCCGCCGTCGCGGCGTACACGAGGACGCCGGCGAACAGCAAGAGCGCGCCCTGGCAGACCGCGGCGTAGCCGGAGCCGGCGACCAGCCACAGCGAGAAGCCGAAGGCCAGAGCGGCCAGGACGGTGTCGCGGACCAGGCGGCCGCGGTGCACGCGTTCGGCGCGGCCGGAGAGCAGGAAGTAGATCTGCGCGGCGGCGGACAGGAGGTAGGGGACGGTCGCCGTGAAGGTGGTGACCAGGACCAGGACCTCGAAGACGCCCTCCGGACCGGCCGTGTGGTGGTAGACGGTCAGGGCCGAGGCGAGGGTGACCGTGACGAGGACTCCGGCCACCGGGACGCCGCGCCGGCGCTTCGCGAAGACCTTTGGGAAGAGCCCGTCCTTGGCGGCGGCGTACGGGGTCTGCGCGCTGAGCAGGGTCCAGCCGTTCAGGGCGCCGATCATCGAGACCACGGCGGCCCAGGCGACCAGGGTGCCGCCCCAGGTGCCGCCGAACATGGCGTTGACCGCGTCGGTGAAGGGCGCCTGGGAGGTGACCAGGGTGTCGTGGGCGACCAGGCCGAACACGGAGAGGGTGCCCAGCAGGTAGACGGTCGCCGCGCCGGCGGTGCCGAGGATCGTGGCCCGGCCGACGTTGCGGGCCGGGTCGCGGACCTCTCCGGCGCTGACGGCGGCCGACTCGACGCCCAGGTAGCTGAACAGCAGGATCGCCGCGGAGGCCGAGACGGCGCCGGCCGCGCTCTGGCCGGTGGCCCGGAAGGGGCCGAGGTTGGCCGGGTCGAAGAAGAACAGCCCGCCGACGGCGACGAGCAGCAGCGGGGCGAACTTCAGCACGGTGGAGATCAGTTGGACGGCGCCCACGGCGCGGGTGCCCGCGAGGTTGGCGAGCGCCGGGAGCCACTGCACGGCGAGGGCCGCCAGGCACATCGACCACGCGTGGTCGCCGACGGCCGGGAAGAGCACGGTGAGGTAGCCGACGGCGGCGACGGCCAGCGCCGCGTTGGAGACCCAGGCCGTGATCCAGTAGCTCCAGGCGGCCAGGAAGCCCGCGAAGTCGCCGAACGCGGCGCGGGCGTAGACGTACGGCCCACCGGTCCGCGGGTGGCGCCGCGCGAGGCGGCCGAAGACGAGGGCGAGGGAGATCGCGCCGAGGGTGAGCACCGCGAACGCGACCAGGCTGATCGTGCCGAAGGGGGCCACCGAGGCGGGGAGGAGGAAGATCCCGCCCCCGATGATGTTTCCCATGACCAGGCAGGTGGCGACGGGGAGGCCGAAGCGGCGGGCGTGCCGGCCGTCCTGCGGGCGGGGCTCCGGGGCGGCGGGGTCTGCGGTGGCTCTCAGGGGCGCGGGGTCCTGTGGGGCGTCGCCCCGGGTCGCTGGGGCTGCGGTGCTGGTCATCGGGGGTGCGCCTCGGGATGTCTCACATGGTGGGCAGGTCGCCCCATGGTCGGCCAGCGCGGAGGGCGCTCCAAATCAGCGGGTTTCGTCCCGTACGGCACCCTCTACGGAAGGAAGGGTTCCGCCTGTGGCCCCCTCCGGCCGGTGATTCTCCGCCACAGGATCCACCGGGACCTGCGGACCGTCCGCCTCGCGCAGCCAGCGCCGCAGTACGCCGTGCACCGCCTCCGCTCCGACCAGGCCCGCGCCCGGCTCCGACAGCACGGTCGGCCACATCAGGAACGGGTGCCCCTGTTCCCCGCCGAGTCCGCCGTGCGAGCCGATCTGCTCCTCGAAGGCGTGCACCGTCCCGGTCTCGGGGTCGTACGCCGAGTTCACCATGACGTCCGCCACGTGCGGGAAGGTGTCGGTCCGCCGGACCGCCGCGGCGGCGCCCGGGCCGAAGGGGGCCAGCAGCGCCTCCGCCGCGCCGGGGACGTCGAGCCGGGCCTGCGCCCCGCCCGGGCCGAGCACCACCCCGTCGACCAGCAGGAAGCCGACGCCCGGATGGTTGGCCAGCGTCGTCAGCAGCGCCGGGTGCGCCCGCTCGATCCCCTCCCGCGTGGCGCGGCCGGGGACGTCCGGGAAGGAGATCAGCCCGAGGTTGCCGGACGCGAGCACCACCGGGTCGGAGCCCGGCCCCGGGTGGGCCTCCTCACCCTCCTCCACCGGCCGGTGGAGGGCGGCGAGGAAGGCGGCCCGGGCCTCGGCTCCACTGCGGGTACGGCCCGCCCGGCGCGAGACGGGCAGCCCGCAGCCCGCCCGGACCAGGTCCTTGAGGGTGAGCCCGTACCGGCCGAGGAAGGTCTCCCCCGGGCTCTGGCCGTGGTCGGAGAGCAGGACGACCCGGTAGGCCCGCGGTGCGTGCTCGGCGACCCTGCCGATCAGCGCGAGGCTGCGGTCGAGGCGCGCCAGCACCTGGTCGGTGTCCCGGCCGCGCGGGCCCGAGTGGTGGGCGACCTCGTCGTAGGCGACCAGGTCGGCGTAGACCGAGGCGCGGCCGGCGAGCATGTCGCCGATCACCGCCGCCACGACCACGTCCCGTTCGACGACGGTGGCGAAGGCCCGGATCAGCGGGTAGAGCCCGCCCCGGCCGATCCGCGGCTCCTCCTCGCGCAGCCGCGCCCGGACCGACTGGCCGATCTCGCGGCCCACCTCGGCGACGAAGGACAGCGCGGTGCGCACCGCGTTGGCCGGGTCGCTGAAGTACGCGAAGTAGCCCGCGCGGGACCGGTTCGCGGGGCCGCGCCGGGCCGAGACGGAGAGCACCAGTGCCAGTTGGTCGGCGCCGCCGCTGAACAGGTTGCCCCGGCTGGCGCCGTCCAGGGTGAGCAGGCCGCCGTCACCGGTGCGCGCGATGGCCCGGCGCTGGAGCTCGGCGGCGCTGGTGGGCCGGTTGCAGACCACCACCTCGCCGGTGTCCTTCTCGTACCAGCGGAACGCGGGCACGTCGAAGGTGGAGCCGTGCAGGATGCCGAGCTGGCTCGCGCCGGTCTGGCTGGACCAGTCCGTACGCCACGACGTGACCCGGTGGCCGCTGTCCAGCAGGCCGGCCACCGTCGGCATCAGCCCGCTGCCCGCCGCGTTGCTCATCACCTCTCACTCTACGGCGTCTAGGTGTAGGAAGTGCAGCCCGGGCGGGGCCGCGCCGGCCCCCGGCGCCCCGGCCCGGCGCTGGCGGCGGCGGCGCCGGTCGGCGAGGCGGTAGAGGCGCCTGCGGTACGCCTCGTCGTCGCGTACGGCGAGCGCGGTGGAGGTCGCCGACGCCACCGCGGACATCACCGCGGCGACCACCACCGCGGTGTCGGGGGCCACCTCGCCGCCCGAGGGGACCAGGCTGAGGGCGATCAGCAGCAGCGAGCCGTTCAGGAAGAAGACGAGCAGCCCGAGCACCAGCGCGGGTACCAGCAGCAGGGCCCGGACCACGACGGGCCAGACGAGCGCGCTCAGCAGGCCGAAGGCCCCGGCGCCCCAGGCGGCGGTCAGCCCGATCTGCGTGACGCTGTCACCGTCGCCGGACCGGAGCCGGAAGTCCGGCAGGATCCCGGCCAGGGCGAGCATCGTGAGGGTGGACACCGACCAGACGAGGACCACCCGCACCAGGGCGGCGCCCGTGTTCCGCCACCGTCCTCGCGACACACCGCACCCGCCTCACCGTCCCGCCCCTGGGGCCCGGCCTCAAGGCTCGCACAACCGCGCTCACCCGGCCGGGCGACACCGGCCGCGCACGGATGTTCGCGACCGCGGGTCAGGGGGTGCGCGCCAGGGCGTGCTTCAGGTCGCGTGCCTCAGGTCGCGTGCCTCAGGTCGCATACCGCCGGTCACGTCCCTCAGGTCACGTGCCGTCGTAGCCGGCGGTCGGCATGGACATCCGGCGGTGCACCTCGGCCTTCATCCCGGAGGTGTAGGCGGGCTCTTCGTACCCCGCGGTCTCCAGCCGTACGCCCCGGCGCCCGCACTCGGCGGCGAACTCCTCGACGGAACGCAGCGCCCGGGCCAGCACCCGGCGGTTGGCGGCGACGAACAGGTCGACCTCCCCCGCGTCCACACCCGACCACAGCCCGCAGTGGTCCGGACGCATCCCGTAGACGAGCAGCTGACGCGTCACCACGTAGCCGTGGTCCGCGGCCCAGCGCGCACACATCGCCTGCTGGCTGCGGGTGTCCACGGCGAAGGGGTCCGCGTCCAGGTCCTCGAGCGGGGTCAGGCTGGCGATAGCGGCCACGCGCAGCTCTTCCATGGCCCCCGACCCTACTCGGATCCGGTGCCGGGGAGGAGGGGTCCGCCGACTCCGGTTCGGGGCGGATCGGCGGGGCAGGCTCTGGCACTAGGCTCGGTGGCGGACGTGCGACGGAGGGAGGCCCGGGTGCCGGTCGAGATCACGTGGTGGGGGCACGCCACATGCACCGTCGAGGACTCCGGGGTTCGGCTGCTGACCGACCCGCTGTTCGCGCGGCGCCTCGCGCACCTGCGGCGGCGGCGCGGCGCGCCGCCCCCGCCCGAAGCGGCGCTCGCGGACGTCGTGCTCGTGTCGCACCTGCACTCCGACCACCTGCACCTCCCCTCCCTGTCGCTGCTCGCGCCCGGAACCCGGCTGCTCGTGCCGCGCGGCGCCCGCCGTGCGGTGCCGGGACTGGCCCGGACCGCCGGGCAGCGGGGCCTGGCCGTGACGGAGGTGGCGCCGGGCGACGAGGTCTCCGTACGCGCCGGGGTGCGGGTGCGGGCGGTCAGTGCCCGGCACGACGGCCGGCGGCTGCCGTTCGGGCCCCGGCTCGCGCCGGCGCTCGGGTACGTCGTCGAGGGTGCGGCGCGCACGTACTTCGCCGGTGACACCGGACTGTTCGACACGATGGCCGAGGAGGTCGGTCCGGTGGACGTGGCCCTGCTGCCCGTGGGCGGCTGGGGCCCGTACCTCGGTCCGGGTCACCTGGACGCCGGGCGGGCGGCGCGGGCGCTGGCCGAGCTGGCCCCGGCGGCGGCGGTCCCGGTGCACTACGGGACGTACTGGCCGATCGGGATGGACGCGGTGCGGCCGCACGAGTTCCACGCGCCGGGCGAGGAGTTCGTGCGCCACGCGCGACGGCTCGCGCCCAAGGTGACGGTACGGGCCCCCGCGCACGGCGAGCGGGTGCGGCTGCCGTGAATCCGCTCGACCTGGCGGCGGCGGCCGGACAGGCGCCGCCGGAATCCGCCCGGCAGGCGCTGGGGTATCCGGCGCTGTTCGTCCTGGTGGCGCTCGGGGCGCTGGTGCCGGTGATCCCCACGGGCGCGCTGGTGAGTTCGGCGGCGGTGGTGGCGTTCCACCACCAGTCGCCGCCCTACGGGGTGTTGCTGGTGGTCGGGGTCGCGGCGGTGGCCGCGTTCACCGGGGACGTCGCGCTGTACTGGCTCGGGCAGCGCGGGGTGCGTTCGCGGGGCGGCTCGCGGTGGCTGGAGCGGCTGCGCGGCCGGGCCACGCCCGAGCGGCTGGAACAGGCGCAGACGAAGCTGGACGAGCACGGGGTGCTGGTGCTGGTGGTGTCCCGGCTGCTGCCGGCGGGCCGCATCCCGGTCATGCTGGCCTGCCTGCTGGCGGAGCTGCCGCTGCGCCGCTTCGCCCACGGCGACGCCCCGGCCGCTCTCGCCTGGGCCGCCACGTACGGTCTGATCGGCATCCTGGGCGGCGCGCTCTTCACGGAACCGTGGAAGGGCGTGGCGCTGGCCGTCGCCCTGACCCTGCTGATCAGCGTGGGACCGGCGCTCTGGCGGCGGCTCAGGGCGGAGCGGTCGGCCGGACCGGCCTGACCCGTCCGACGGGTCCGCCGGGCGGCGGCGGGTGCGGCGCACGGCGGCGGGTGCGGCGCACGGCGGCGGGGCTGCGCCCTGGCTGAGGGCGCGCCGCGTCACTCGGGGAGGACGGGCCTGCGGCCCGCCCACGGCCGCACGGCTTCCAGCTGTGCGGCCACCGCCACGAGGGTGGTCTCGTCGTGTTCCCGGCCCACCAGCTGGACCGCCAGCGGCATCCCGTCCGCCCCTGTTCCGGCGGGCACGGAGGCGGCGGGATGGCCCGTGACGTTCCACAGCGCGGTGTACGCGATCATCGGGAACGAGCGCGCCATCGCACGGAACAGGCCCGTGCCGTCCAGGGCGCCGACGCGCCGCGGCCGTGCGGCGAGGGTCGGGGTCAGCAGCACGTCGACCTCGTCGAACACCCGGTTCGCGCGGACGGCCATCCGCTCCCCGGCGCGGACCGCCCGCTCCACGACGGCCTCGGGTGCCAGCCGGGCCAGCCGCAGCGTCTGCCGGGTGCGCCGTTCCAGGAGCTCCGGCCGCTCCATCGCCGCCGCCTCGGACCGGACCCCGCCGCCGAACTGCGGGAGGAACGCCGCCGTGGTGTCCGGATAGCGCGGATCGACCGGCCGCACGTCGTGGCCCAGCTCGCGCAGCGCCCGTACGGTCTCGCGCAGGGCCCGCACGTGGTCGGGGTGCGGGCGTACCCCGGGCACCGCGGCCTTCGCCGAGTACCCGATCCGCAGCCTGCCCGGGTCGGTGGACGCCGCCGCGGTGAAGCTCGTACGGGTGGGCCGCGCGGTCCAGCGGTCTCCGGCGGCGGGTCCGCTGAGGACGTCGTACAGGACGGCGCTGTCCAGCACGGTGCGGGTGAGCGGTCCCACCGTGCCCAGGGCGTACCAGAGGTGCGGGTGGGGGGCGGTGGAGACGCGGCCCCGCTGCGGTTTGAGGCCGAACAGGCCGCAGCAGGCCGCCGGGATGCGGATCGAGCCGCCCCCGTCGCCGCCGAGCGCGGCCGCGACCAGTCCGGCCGCGACGGCGGCGGCGCTGCCGCCGCTCGAACCGCCGGTGGTCCGGGCGGTGTCCCAGGGGTTGCGGGTATAGCCGTGGGCCGCCGACTCCGTGAACGGCCACTGGCCGAACTCCGGCATGGCGGTCTTGCCGACGATCACCGCGCCGGCCGCCCGCAGCCTGCGCACCGCCTCGGAGTCGCCGACGGCCGGGGTGCGGTTGGCGGCGCCGCCGAAGGTCGTGACCTCGCCCTCGACGTCGAGTTCGTCCTTGACCGCGACCGGCACGCCCTCCAGGGGGCCGGTATCCGCGCCGGACGCGCGTGCGGCGTCCCGGGCGTCGGCCTCGGCCAGGGCCCGGTCGGCGCGGACCACCCGGAACGCGCCCAGATGGCCGTCGATCCGCGCGGTGCGGCGCAGGGATGCCTCCACCAGCCGCCGGGCGGTCACCTTGCCCGCGCGGACGAGTTCGGCCTGCCGCGCGACTCCCAGGTACAGCAGCTCCGCGTCGTCCATGTGTGCGCGCCTCCCGGGAACGGACCGGACCTCGGGTGGGGTCTGGTCCGCACGGTGTTGTCCAGCGGTGTTGTCCGGCGGTGTTGTCCGGCCGTCTCGTCCGGCTGGGGTGATCTTGAGCAGCGGACGGAGCGTATCCGCCGTGCGGTGCCCGCACAATGGCGCGGGCGTCCGGCCCGCGGCGGCGGGGCGGGCGGGGGCCGGCGTCAGGCGAGCCCGCGCAGGACGGACCCGAGCCGCTCCAGGGACCTCCGTACGTGCGGGAGTTCCAGCGGGTCCCGGGCGGTGAGCGCGGCCAGCCGCTCCCCGGGGTCCGCGCCCAGCAACGGCCCGGTCGACAGCCTGACCCGCAGCGCGACCGACTCGTCCGCGAACCGCTGCCCGCCCGGGGTGGGCGCGCCGAGCCGGCCGCCCAGCCAGTCCTCCAGCTCCATGGCGTCGCCGACCCCCTGCCGGGCGAGTCCGGCGCGCAGCGGGGTCAGGTCGGCGTACACGTGCCGGCCGGCCCGCGGGGGCCTGGCCAGCGCCCCGACGGCGAGCAGCTCGCGGTGTGCGGCGGCGGCCACCGCACCGTGCAGGGCCGCGGCCGCGCGGGCCCGTTCGGCGACGGCGACCGGCTCGTCGAGGGCGTACGCGGCGGCTCCCGCGACCGGTCCGGCCGTGAGCGCGCCGGTCGCGGTGAGGACGTCGAGGGTGCGGGCGCGCAGCCAGGTCCCGCGCGGGGTGCCGGGGAAGCGGACCACGGCGGCCGGCCAGCCCGCGGGCAGCAGCGACCCGGCCAGGTCGACCAGGACGGCGGCCTGGTCGGGAAGCATCTCGGCGGGACTCAGGACCAGGGTCTCGTGCGGCCGGTGCAGGGTGTCGCGCCAGCTCTCGTCGCTGACGACGAACAGCCCGGCCGACTCTGCGGCCTCGCATGCCTCGCGGAGCATCTCCGGCGGCGGCACGGTCGCGGTCGGGTCGTCGGCGACCGACAGGAGCAGGAGGCGCGGGTCGCCGCCCTCGGCGCGCACCCGTCGTACGGTCTCCAGCAGCGCGTACGGGTCCGGTACGCCGCCGCACTCGGCCGGGGTCGGCACGTGGTACGCCCGTCGTCCCAGCAGTCGGACCTGCGGCGTCCACCAGGCGGGACAGGGGCGGGGCAGCAGCACATCGCCCCCGTACGCGCCGATCAGCGCGAGCAGCAGCGCGGGCGCGCCGGGGCCCGCGATGACGTTCTCCGGGGTGGTCGCCAGCCCCCGGCGTCCCCAGTACCGGCAGGCGGCCTCGCGTACGGACCTCCCGCCGCCCACGGGCTCGGGCGCCGCGCGCCCGGCGGCCGCGGCGAGCACCGAGACCAGCTCGGGCAGCACGGGCAGGCCCGGCTGGGGCGCGGGAGGGCCGTACCGGACCGGACCGCGGCCCTCCGCCGTCGTGCGCTGCGTCGCCGCCACCGCGTCCCGCCTTCCGGACTCGTCCCGCCGACCCGCCTGACCTTGAGTGACCTTCAGCCGACCCGCCTGACCTTTATACGATGGTGCACCCCGCCATGCCCGTTGTCGTGCCGCGGAGCGGCGGCCGGCCGCCGAGGGCCCGCCGCCTTGGCACAGCAGAGCGGTGTCCACATGCCGAAACCGTCATCTCGAATGACGAACGCATCCCCTACGGTTGGGAGCATCCCTTCGACGACGAGGAGCCGGTCATGGACGCCCCCAAGGAGACCGCCGTCTACACGCACGGCCACCACGAGTCGGTGCTGCGCTCGCACCGGTGGCGCACCGCCGAGAACTCGGCCGCGTACCTGATCGGCGAGCTGCGCCCCGGCATGTCGGTGCTGGACGTCGGCTGCGGCCCGGGCACGATCACGGCGGGTCTGGCGGAACGCGTCGCACCGGGCGGCCGGGTCACCGCCGTGGACGCCGCCGCGGGCGTCGTGGACCAGGCCCGCCGGTACGCGGCGGAACGCGGCCTGACGGGCATCGAGTTCGCCACGGCCGACGTCCACGCCCTGGGCTTCCCCGACGACTCCTTCGACGTGGTCCACGCCCACCAGGTGCTCCAGCACGTCGGCGACCCGGTCCGGGCCCTGCGCGAGATGCGGCGGGTGTGCCGTCCCGGCGGGATCGTGGCCGCGCGGGACGCCGACTACGCGGCCATGACCTGGTATCCGGCGACCCCCGGCCTGGACGAGTGGCTGAGCCTGTACCGCCGGGTCGCCCGCGCCAACGGCGGCGAGCCGGACGCGGGCCGCCGGCTGCGCGCCTGGGCCCGCGAGGCGGGCTTCACCGAGGTCGCGTCCTCGGCGACGTCGTGGTGCTACGCCACCCCCGGGGAGGCCGCCTGGTGGTCGTCCCTGTGGGCGGACCGTACGACGGCCTCGGCCTACGCCGACATCGCCACCCGCGGCGGCCACGCGACGCCCGCGGAGCTGGCCACCGTCGCCGCGGCCTGGCACGCCTGGGGCGCGGACCCGGACGCCTGGTTCTCGGTCCTGAACGGCGAGGTCCTCTGCCGGGCGTGAACCGCGGCCCCCGCCGGGGCCGTGCGGCACTCCGCCGTCGCCGTCTCCGCCCCGCCGGACCGGCCGGTACGGCCTACTCCGGCGGCCGCATCCGGAAGTCGTAGCGGGCCGGCAGGGGCCGGTCGGTGAGGGAGGCCCAGACCTCGCCGAGGGACTCCTCGCCCTCCCGGAGGTCCGGGATCTCGAAGCCGTCCTCGAAGACCCGCCGGGCGGCCGCCACGTGTCCCTCCGCCGCCAGGAGACGCGCCGCCAGCAGCCGGAAGCGCCCCTGGTCCCGCTGGGCCGGCCGCAGCCGGTCCCAGACCCGGCGGGCCTCGGGCAGCCGCCCCGCTGCCAGCAGGGCCTCCATCGCCTCCCGGCCCAGCGCCGATTCCGCCGCGGTCCACAGCTCGCCGCCCCGGCTCTCCACGGCCAGGTCCTCGAAGGCCGCCGCGAAGCCGTCCGCAGCCCGCTCCGGGGCGCCGGCCAGCGCGTCCGCCACCGCCAGGCACCGCAGCAGCGGCCACCTCGACGGGGCCGGCGCCAGCCCGCGCTCCCAGCTCCGTACGGCCTGGGCCACGTCGCCCGCGTGCCACTGCGCCACGCCCAGGTGGTATTCGGTCAGCGGGTCCGCCGGGGCCGTCTCCAGCATGTCCCGCCAGTGCGCGGCGACCAGGCTCGGCCCCGGCGGCGCCTCCCGGCGCTGGGCCGGGAAGACACCCGTGCGCCACAGCTCCAGCCACGGCGCCTGCTCTTCGCCCAGCGTCGACTCCTCGAACGGCGTGCCCGGCAGCTCGAAGCCCGCGCGCAGCACCTCCAGGGCGCCCCAGCCCGTACCGGCGGCCAGCCGCTCCCCCGGTTCGGTGTCGGCGCAGCCGCGCCACGCCTCGTACGCCGCGTCCACCCGTTCCCGGGGCAGTACGGCCTCCAGCGCGGCCCCGGCGGCGCCGGACGCCGCCGGCCAGTCGGGCCCGTGCACCGCGCCGGGGTCCGCGGCGAGCGGGCCGTACGCCTCCAGCCAGCTGAACTCCGCCCCGCCGTCCAGCCGTACGTGCTCCAGCTGTGTGCGGGCCAGCCCGGCCTGGATCTCCGCGTAGCCGCCCGTGCCCGGCTCGGTCAGCCACTCCTGCCAGCGGCGGCCGCCCCGGCCCGCTCCCCAGGCGAACAGCTTGCGCCCGCGCAGCCGCCCGGTGGAGGTCTGCACGAGCCCCTCGCCGGCGGCGTCCAGCGAGGCGATCCAGGGCCGCTCGCCGCTGCGGACCTCGTAGAAGAAGTCGGCGGGGTACGCGCCGGCCGCCGGATACGTGCGGTCGGCGCCCTCCCACTCGGGCACCGGGACGCGGTGCGGGGCGCCCCCGTACCCGAAGTGCCAAGCCTCGTCCGCGGGGGCCAGGACCCGCGTGCCCGGCTCCTCCGGGACGGCGGTGTTGGACCACCAGTACACGGGGGCGGGCCGCTCGTGGGGGTTGCGCACGCGGACGCCGACGTACAGGAACTCCGAGTCGCCGGGCAGCCACAGGTCCACCTGGAACGGCAGGTCGCGCAGCCGCTCCCACTCCCACAGCCGGACCATCACGCCACCGTCGGGGGCCTGGACGAGCGCGGCGTGCAGGGGGGCGCAGGAGAGCGCGGAGTGGCCGGTGGCCCCGGTGTTCCACTCGATGCCGCCGGAGAACCAGGCGCCGTTCAGGGCGAAGTCGGCGGGCTGGAACACCGGGTTGCGGTAGAGCAGTTCGCGGCCGGTGGGCAAGTGGACGAGCGAATGGACCCGGCCGCCGAGGCCGGGCAGGACGGTGGCCCGCAGGTACTCGTTCTCGATGACGATCGTGTCGAACCCGCGCTCGGAGCGGTCGCGCCGGTAGCCGTCCCGGATCCGGACGGGCAGCAGGGAGCGCAGCGCCCCGTACCCGATCTGCCGCACCGAGTCGCGCGGCAGCCCGGCGAGCGCGCGCTCGTCCGGGACGTGGACGGCGTCGGGCGCGCGCAGGGCGGGCAATGGGTTCTCGGGGCCCAACGGGGCGGCGGGCAGGGTCAGTACGGCGCGTCGGACGGTGGTGGCCATGGGAAAGGGGAACACGCCGCGGCGGCCCGTGCACAGGGGTTCCGCGCAGGACCACCGGTCAGGATGACGCGAAGGCCCCCGTGCGCGACCCCGCGCGGCGCCGCGCACGGGGGCCGGACCGGCGGGGAACGGGGCGGCCGGCGCGGCCGGCGGCGCTCACGCGAAGGCGCCGGCGACCAGGTCCGCGAGGAGGACGCCGGCGCGGCCGTCCGGGTCGAGGTCCGGGTCGTAGATGGTGACGTTGAGGCCGACGCAGCGCGGCGAACGCACCAGCACCCCGAGCAGTTCGGCCAGTTCGTCGGGGACGAGGCCGCCGGGGTCCGGGCTGTCCACCGCCGGCATCACGCCGGGGTCCAGCACGTCCGCGTCCAGGTGCACCCAGAACCCGGCGGTGTCCGGCGGGTGCAGCCCGTCCAGGGCGGCCCGCGCCACCGGCCCGGCGCCGCGCTCGCGGATCTCCCCGACGGTGGCCGTCCGGATCCCGGCCGCCCGCAGCTCGGGCAGGTCCGCGTCCCCGTCGCGCAGCCCGAAGAGCCGTACGTCCTCGTCGCGCAGGTACGGCCGCAGCCCCTCCAGGTCCGTGAGACCGGCCTGCCCCCGGCCGGTGCCCAGGGCCAGCTCCTCGCCGCCCGCGGCGCCGACCGGGCCGTTGACCGCCGCGTTCCCCGGGTGGCGGAAGTCGGCGGAGCCGTCGATCGCGGCCAGCCCGTACCGCCCGATGCGGCGCATGGCCAGGGACGCGCCGAGCTGGATGGAGCAGTCCCCGCCGAGCACGACGGGGAACTCCCCGTCGCGCAGGTGCCGTTCGACGCGGTCGGCGAGGGCCACGGTGTACGCGGCGAGGGCGTCGGCGTGGAACACGCCGTCGCCCTCCTTCCAGTCGCCGCGGTCATAGCGCGGCGGGACCACCACCCCGCCCTCCCGCGCGCCGAGCCGGGCCAGCAGGCCCTGCTCGCGCAGGGCTCCGGCGAGTTTGTACACCCCGGGCACCGTGCCGGGCGCGGGCGGTTTCAGACCGAGGTTGGACGGGGCGTCGAGGAGCACGAGGGATCGCATGCACCCATCCTGCGCCACGGCGCCCGGCGCCACGCGGTCCTGCGCGACGCGGTCCTGTGCCCGCGACGCGGTCCAGTGTCACGCGCCCCGCGCCGCGTCGACCCGTGCCGCCCTCAGCCGCGCGGCCTGGTGGCCGTGACGGCCCACCGCTCGTGGTCGCGCCAGGCCCCGTCGACGTGGAGGAACTCCGGTGACAGCCCCTCCAGCCGGAAGCCCGCACCGCGGACGAGGGCGATCGAGGCGGCGTTGCCGGGCTGGACGTTGGCTTCGAGGCGGTGCAGCCCGAGGCCCTCTCCCTCCGGGGCGAAGGAGTGGTCCAGGACCAGGGCGAGGGCCTCCCGGAACAGGCCCCGGCCGGCGGCGTGCGCGAAGGCGCCGTAGCCGAGGGCGCCGCACTGGAAGGCACCGCGCACGATGTTGTTGACGTTGACGAAGCCCGCGATGGCGCCGGTGGCGAGTTCGCAGGCCAGGAACCCGGCGCGGCCGTCGCCGCCGGCCAGCCGGGCCGCGTACGGCTCGAACTCCTCCAGGGTGGCGGGCGGGAACAGCCAGGGACGGTGGAGCTCGCGGCTCTCGTGGACGCGGGCGGTGAATTCGGGCCCGTCGGCGGTCCGGAGGGGGCGCAGGCCCACCCGGCCGCCCTCGCGGAGGTACGTGGAAAAGGACATCCGTCCAGGTTAGGAGGTGTGACAGGATCCCCGGCGTGATCACCGCCCACGACCCGCACACGCTCCTGCTCGCGGCGGCGCTCGACAACGCCGCGTGGTGCGACGCGGTCTGCCGCGCCCACGGACTCCCGGGCGAGTCCACCGCGGACGCCTGGACCAGCCCGCGGCGCACCCCGCCGCTGTACCCGGACGCGGTGACGCTCACCCCGGGCGGCGCGTCGGCGGCCGCGCTGCTGGCGGCGATCGACACCGGCTCCCCGGGCTGCTCGGTCAAGGACAGCTTCGCGGCGCTCGACCTGGGCCCGGAGGGTTTCCGGGTGCTGTTCGAGGCGCAGTGGATCCACCGCCCCGCCGGGCCCCCGGCACCGGTCGGCGGACCGCCTCTGGAATGGTCCGGGGTCGCCGGCGCCGGGGAGTTGCGGCAGTGGGAGGCCGCCTGGGGCGACGGGGAGCACACCGGCCTGTTCCGGCCGGGCCTGCTGACCGGCGGAACCGCCTTCCTGGCGGGCCGCGCCGACCGCGGCGGCCGGATCGTCGCCGGGGCGGTCGTGCACCGCACCGGGCCCGTCGTCGGCGTCTCCAACCTGTTCGCCCGCGGCGACACGCCCGTCGGCGCCGCCTGGGCGGGCGCCCTCGCCGCCGCCGCGGCCCGCTGGCCGGGGCTGCCGGTGGTCGGCTACGAGTCGGGGGACGACCTCGCCGCCGCCGTCCTGGCCGGCTTCACCCCCCTCGGCCGGCTCCGCGTCTGGATCGCGGCGTCCTGAGCGGCCGGAGCCGGCGGGGCAGCGTTCACGCCTGAGCGGCCGGAGCGGGACGGGCACGTTCCCGCCTCAGCGGCCGGAGCGGGACGGGCCCACCGTTCACCGGCCCGTCGCGCTCACGGCTCCAGCCGCAGCAGGGGCACGTCGGCCCGCTCGATGCCGAAGACCTGGGCGTACAGGGACAGTTCGGCCTCCAGCGCCCGGATCATGGTCTCCGCCCGCCGGAAGCCGTGCCCCTCGCCCTCGAAGGTCACGTAGGCGTGCGGCACCGGCCGGCCCCGCAGGGCCGCCAGGAAGCGCTCGGCCTGCGCCGGCGGGCAGACCGCGTCGTCCAGCCCCTGGAGCAGCACGAACGGCGCCGTGATCCGGTCGGCGCGGGACACCGGCGAACGCTCGCGGGAGCGCGCCGCGAGGATCCGCGCCGGCCCGGCCAGGCCGTCGATGTAGTGGGACTCCAGGTCGTGGGTCTCCTCCGCGAAGCCGGTCAGGTCCAGCACGGGGTAGATGATCGCGGCGCAGGCGTAGAGCGGGGCGGCCGCCAGCGAGGCCGCCGCCGTCCAGCCGCCGGCGCTGCCGCCCCGGATGGCGAGGCGGTCGGGGTCGGCGGTGCCCTCGGCGGCCAGCGCCCGGGCCACGGCCGCGCAGTCCTCGACGTCGACCACGCCCCACTGCTCGCGCAGCCGCTCGCGGTAGGCACGTCCGTAGCCGGTGGACCCGCCGTAGTTCACCTCGACGACTCCGATGCCGCGCGAGGTGAAGTAGGCGATGTGCAGGTCGAGTACGGGAGGCACGTGGTCGGTGGGGCCGCCGTGCGCCCACACCACGTACGGGGGCAGCTCGTCGGCCGCGGCCCGCCAGGCGGGGTGGTGCGGCGGGTAGACGTGCGCGTGGATCTCGCGGTTGTCGGGGCCGGGGAAGGTGCGGCTCTGCGGCTCCGGATAGTAGGCGGGGTCCACCGGGTCGACCCCCTCCGCGCCGACCACGCGGGCGTGGCCGGTCGCGGTGTCCAGCTCGACCACCTCGTACGCGCTGCGCGGGCTGGCGGCGACCCCGTAGACCCGGGTGCCGCTGACGGCGAGCGTGGGCTGCCAGGCCGTCCAGGGGCCGGCGGCGTCCACGAGGTCCCCGCTGTCGGGGTCCAGGACGCCGAGCACCGAGGAGCCCTGTCCGTGCAGCACGGCGACGAGCCCGTCGGGGAGCGCGGCGATCCAGCGCAGCCCCGGCTTCCACAGCGGGCCGCCGAACTCCTCCTCCCGGGGGCACAGGTTGACGGCGTCGCCGCCCTCCGGGTCCACCCGGTACGGGTTCCACCAGCCGCCGCGGTCGCTCACGGCGAGGAGGGTCCCGCCGGGCGTCCACTCCACCTGGGCGACGGACTCCTCGGGGCCGCCGAGCACGGTGCGGGCGCCGGTCAGCTCCCCGTCGGCGGTGACCTCGGCGAGCCGCAGCTCGGTTCCGTCCCAGGGCATCCGGGGGTGGTCCCACACGATCCAGGCCGCGCGCCGCCCGTCCGGGGACAGCCGGGGGCCGGTACTGAACCGGTGCCGGGCGTCGGTGAGTTCCCGGACCCGGGAACGGTCCGCGGCGGCCGATCCGTCGAGCGGGACCGCCGCCAGCACCCGGCGTACGTCGGTGGGCGCGGGCCCGGTGAACTCCTCCAGCACGCACCACACTTCGGCGCCGCGCAGGACCGGGTCGGCCCAGCGCGGCCCGCCGCCGACGGAGGACGGCGGGGTGAGGGGCCGGGGGTCGGGCCCGCCGGGGGCGTCCGGTTCGAACGCGTACAGGCGCTGGTCGGCGAAGTGGACGAAGACCACCAGGGGCCCGCCCGCGGGCCGTTCGGCACCCGCCCAGGGCCGGCCGCCGTACTCGGTGAACCGGCTGCGCACGTTCCACGGCGCGGGCAGCGCCGTGACCTCGGGCCCGTCGTCGGCGGGGCGGCGGCGCACCAGGGTGCGGCGGCCGCCCTCCTCGGGCCGGGGTTCGGTCCACCACACCTCGGAGCCGACCGTGCCGACGTACTCGGGGCGCCCGTCGAGCGAGGCGGCAAGGGCCGCGTCGATCGGCGAGGGCCAGCTTCCGTAGGGCCGGGTCACCGCCGCCATCACAGGGTCTCCCTCACAGGGTGCGCAGCGCGTGGTCGAGGACGCGGACGCCGAAGTGCAGGGCCTCGACGGGCACCCGCTCGTCCACGCCGTGGAAGAGGGACCAGTAGTCGAATCCGGGCGGCAGCTTCAGCGGGGAGAAGCCGTAGCCGGTCACCCCGAGCCGGGAGAACTGCTTGGCGTCGGTGCCGCCCGCCATGCAGAAGGGGACCACGTGCCCGTCCGGGTCGAACCGCTCGACGGACTCGCGCAGGATCCCGTACGTCCGCCCGTCCACCGGGGCCTGGAGGGCGACCTCCCGGTGGTGGAACTCCCAGCGCACGTCCGGTCCGGTGAGCGCGTCCAGGGTGGCGGTGAACTCGGCCTCGCCGCCGGGCAGCATCCGCCCGTCCACGTAGCCAGTGGCCTGGCCGGGGATCACGTTCAGTTTGTAACCGGCGCTGAGCATGGTCGGGTTGGCGCTGTTGCGCAGGGTCGCCTCGACCAGGGCGGCGGCGGGGCCGAGTTCGGCGAGGACGGCATCGAGGTCGAAGCCGGGGGCCCGGGGGTCCACCGACAGGCCCTGGAGGGAGGCGAGTTCGGTGATGCAGGCGGTGACGGTGTCGGTGAGCCGGACCGGCCAGGCGTACTCGCCGATCCGGGCGACGGCGGCGGCGAGCCGGCTGACCGCGTTGGCGCGGTTGGGCTTGGAGCCGTGTCCGGCGGTGCCGTGGGCGGTCAACTTCAGCCAGGCGGTGCCGCGTTCACCGGCGGCGATCGGGTAGAGGGGTCTTCCGGGCCCGGCGTGCACGGTGAAGGCGCCGGACTCGCTGATGCCCTCGGTACACCCCTCGAAGAGGTGCGGGTGGTGGTCGGCGAGGAAGCCCGCGCCGTCGACGGCGCTGTCCTCCTCGTCGGCGGTGTAGGCGATCACCACGTCCCGGCGCGGCCGGACGCCGGCGCGCGCCCAGGCCCGTACGACGGCCAGGACCATCGCATCCATGTTCTTCATGTCGACGGCGCCGCGGCCCCAGACCACGCCGTCGCGGACCTCGCCGGAGAAGGGGTCCACGCTCCAGTCGGCGGCCTCGGCCGGGACCACGTCGAGGTGGCCGTGGACGAGGAGGGCGTCGGCCGAGGGGTCGGTGCCCTCGATCCGGGCCACCACGTTGGTGCGGCCCGGGGTCCGCTCCAGCAGGACCGGCTCCAGCCCGGCGGCCGCGAGCCGCTCGGCGACGTACTCGGCGGCGGGACGCTCGCGGCAGTCGCCGCCGCCCCGGTTGGTGGTGTCGATCCTGATGAGGCCGGAGGTGAACTCGACGGCCTCGTCGAGCGCGACCCGGTCCACGGCGGCGGCCGGAGCCACGGCGGCGGCCGGGGCCTCGGCGGTGACTGCGGGCATGTCAGCCATACTGCTCCTCCACGGCCGCCGAGACGACCGTCGTGACCGCTTTGAAGGCGCGGATCCCCTCGTACATCGTCTCGCTGGCGTACGCGACCCTGCGCTCCCCGCACCGTTCGACGCCCGGCACCACGGTGGCGGCCATGGCCAGGTGCTCGGCGTCGAACTCCAGCTCCACCGCGAAGGGGCCGCCCCGTACGGGCTCGTGGCACACGGCGAGGGCCGCGGCCTCCTGGGCGGCGGCGCGGATGTCGGCGGCGGTGCGGGCGGGGGTCCGGCAGACGGCGGCGTAGCGCGAGACGTGGTCCTTGACCGCGACGGTCACCGCGCCGGGGGCGTAGCCGGCCGCGTCGACGCAGGTCAGGTCGTCGCCGGTGACGAGGACGACCGGGACGCCGTACTCGGCGACGACGTGTGCGTTCAGCAGGCCCTCGCTGGCGCGGACACCGTTGACCCAGACTCCGGTGATGGAGTTGGCGAGGTAGGTGTGGGCGAGGACCCCTTCGGTGCCGGCGCCCGTGTGGTAGCCGACGAAGGCGATGCCGTCGACGTCGCCGTGCTGCACGCCCTCGACCATGGAGAGGGTCTTGTGGCGGCCGGTGAGCATCTCGGCGCGGGCGTCGAGCTTCTCCAGCAGCAGGTTGCGCATGGTCCAGTGCGCCTCGTTGATGACGACCCGGTCGGCTCCGCCGTCGTAGAAGCCGAGGACGGCGGCGTTCACGTCGGAGGTGAACAGGGACCGGCAGCGCTCCCACTGGGGCGTGCCCGGCAGCACGTCGGCGGGCCAGGTGACGCCGGTGGCGCCTTCCATGTCGGCGGAGATGAGGATCTTCATCGGGCCCCCGGGCGGTCGGTCGCGCGCGTACGACGGCACGCGCGCAGGGCCCCACCCTAGCCGTCGGCCCCGTCGGCGCCCCGGGGGCCACGCCCGGCTTCCGGGGGCGGCGGCCCGGGCCGCCGCCGGGCCGGGAAGTCCACCCGAACCGGTGAGCCGCCGGGGCGCGGACGCGGGGGCGCTCAGCCCTCGGTTTCGGCGGCCAGGTTGACCAGCAGGGTGTCGTAGATCCGGCCGAGGCCCTTGGGGGCGAAGGTGCGCTCGAAGAAGCCGCCGATGCCGCCGGCGCCGTTCCACACGGTGGAGACGACGACCTTCGCCTTGCCCTCGCCGGCCGGGGTGACGACCCAGGTGGTGACCATGGAGGAGTTGCGGTCGGTCTCGACCAGCTGTCCGTCGGTCGGCTCGGTGACCTCCAGCAGGCAGTCGCGCACGCGCTTGCTGGTGGCCTGGAGCTTCCAGTGCACGAGGGTGCCCTCGCCGTCGCCGCCCTCGCGCACCTCGTACTCGCTGAAGTGCTCGGGCAGCAGCTTGCCCCGGGTGCCGGCGTAGTCCGCCAGCGCGTCGAACACGGTCTCCGCGTCGGCCGCGATGATCCGCTCCGTGGTGGCCTCGACCTGCGCCATGGCTGTTCCTCCAGCAGTTGTGATCGCTCGTCACGGCGAAGCCAACCACCTCCGGCCCGGGCACCCAAATCCGGGGCCGCACCGGCGCCGGTCCGGACATCCGGCGATCCCGCCCGCACGAAGACGGGAACGTCCGTTCCGTTCCCGGGGCCGGACCACCGGGGGGAGACGCTCACGCGCCGGGACCGTGCGGGCGGCGGGCGGGGGCCTTCCGGAACCGCTGAACCGACCCCCCGGACGCCGCCGCCGGGACGCCACCGCCGGGACGCGGCCGGCGCGGCCTCGGTGACACCCCTGGTACTCCATCTGCGGCCGGGCGCGGGCGGGCGGTTCACGTCCCGGCCCGCCGGGCTCCCGGGCGCGCCGGGGGCC
>NZ_JBEOXU010000054.1:0-38159 GCF_040296725.1 Streptomyces sp. NPDC002044 | reverse complement strand
CGGGGCGATGGGCGCGGTGGAGCTGGTGCCGCTGGTGGTCTGCGGGCTGTGCGGGAACCCGGGGGCCGGGACCGGCGCGGGCGCCGCCTGGCCCCGCCGCACACCCGGTCGCCGGCGCGCTGCTCTGGTCGGCGCCGCCGCTCGCGGTGTTCGTGCCGCCGGCGTCCCGGCGGTTCGCCCGCGGCACCGCCGGGTGAGGACGGCCGGGCGGGGGCGAAGAGGGCCGGGGGGTGACAGGGCGGGGTCCGGCGGGATAGGCATCGGTGCCATGGACACCGAAAGCTCCGCGCCCGAACCCCTCCCCCTGTCCGGCATCACCGTCGTCGCCGTCGAACAGGCCGTCTCGGCTCCCTTCGCCACCCGTCAGCTCGCCGACCTCGGCGCGCGGGTGGTCAAGGTCGAGCGTCCCGACGGCGGCGACTTCGCGCGCGCCTACGACACCGCCGCGCACGGTCTCGCCTCCCACTTCGTGTGGGCCAACCGCGGCAAGGAGTCGATCGCTCTCGACCTGAAGGACCCGCGCGGCCTCGACGTGCTGCACGGACTGCTGGCCGGCGCCGACGTGTTCGTCCAGAACCTGGCCCACGGGGCGGCCGCCCGGCTCGGGCTCGACTCGGCCGCGCTGTGCGGGCGCTACCCGCGGCTGGTCGCCGTCGACGTGTCGGGCTACGGCGCCGAGGGGCCGTACGCCCACAAGCGCGCCTACGACATGCTCGTGCAGTGCGAGGCGGGCCTGGTCTCGGTGACCGGGACGCCGGAGCGGCCCGTCAAGGCGGGCATCCCGGCCGCGGACATCGCGGCGGCCATGTACGCCTTCTCGGGCGTGCTCGCCGCCCTGCTGCGCCGCGGGGTCACGGGGCGCGGGGGCAGGGTGGAGGTGTCCATGCTGGACGCGCTCGCCGAGTGGATGGGGCATCCCCTGCACCACACGATGCACGGCGGGGAGCAGCCGGTGCGGACCGGGCTCGCGCACGCGGTGATCGCGCCGTACGACGCCTACGCGACGGCGGACGGGGACCGGGTGCTGCTGTCGGTGCAGAACGACCGCGAGTGGCGCAGGCTCGCCGAACAGGTGCTGGAGCAGCCCGTGTTGGCACAGGACCCGCAGTTCGCGACGAACGCGGCGCGCACCGCGAACCGGGAGCGGACCGACGCGGTCGTGGCCGGGGCGCTGGCCGGGCTGGGCGCGGATGAGGCGATCGGGCGGCTGGAGGAGGCGGGCATCGCCTGCGCGCGGCTGAACTCCGTGGCCCGGCTGGCCGGGCATCCGCAGCTCGCGGCGCGGGACCGCTGGCGGGAGGTGGGTTCGCCGGTGGGTCCGCTGCGGGCCCTGCTGCCGCCGATCGGGCTGCCGGGCGGCGCGGCACCGCACATGGGTGCGGTGCCCGCGCTGGGCGAGCACACCGGAGCCCTGCTGCGCGCCCTGGGGATGACGGACGCGCGGATCGCGGAACTGCGCCGGGACGGTGTGGTCGCGTAGGGCCGGGAAGCCGGGAGCCCGGGGGGGCGAAACGGCTGCGGTGCGGGGACGGTTTACGAACGGCGGCTGCCGAAGAGCGTGCGGCGCAGGCGGCGCAGCGGCGCGAAGAGCGAGACGCGCGCGCTCCTGCTCCGCAGGCGGTGCGTGTGGTCGCGCGAGGTGAGCTCGCGCATCAGCAGCGTCGCCTCGGCGGCGTCCCGGTGCGGGACGGCGGGACCGCCCAGCACCGCGAGATGGCGGTCGAGGCGCGAACTGGTCGCGTTGCTGCCGCAGGTGATGGCAGGCACGCGAGGCGGCCTGCTGCGCATTGCTATTTGTTCCATGATCTCTCCCCACCCGTACGAGGGCACCCGGCCCGGGCAGGTTAACCCTATCGCCCCCGCGTCGCGCCCGGGTATCCCGGTGGTGTGAATTACCCCTGTGGCGACGGGGAGTTGACGATTACTCAGCGGAGTCATCCGTCACTCTCCGCACAGATCCGGCGCCGGACCGCGCCCGTTCGCGGACGGGCCCGCAAGTCCCGTCGCGACAGGGGTCACTTCCGGCCCGCTGCGCTAACTTGGAGTGATCATCCGGTGACGCATGGACGCACATGGGGGCGCGCGTGAGTGACAACGTGGGTGACGAGGACCGGGAACCGGCCGCCGACCGTGTCATATCGGGCCGCTACCGGCTGCTGGAACCGCTCGGCCGCGGCGGTATGGGTGTCGTGTGGCGGGCCCGGGACGAGGTGCTGGCCCGCGACGTGGCCGTCAAGGAGGTGCGCGCGCCGGCCGGGCTGGACGCGGCCGGGCTGCAGCGGATGTACCGGCGGCTGGAGCGGGAGGCGTGGGCCGCGGCCCGGATCTCGCACCGCGGGGTCGTGACGGTGTACGACGTGGCGTCCGAGGACGGGCGGCCCTGGATCGTGATGGAGCTGGTGCGCGGGCTCTCGCTGGCCGAGGTGCTGGACGCCGAGGGCCCGATGTCCCCGCAGGCGGCCGCGCACCTCGGGGAGCAGGTGCTGGCCGCGCTGCGGTCGGCGCACGACTCGGGGGTGCTCCACCGGGACGTCAAGCCCGGGAACGTGCTGCTGGCCAACGACGGCCGGGTGGTGCTGGGCGACTTCGGGATCGCGAGCCTGGAGGGGTCCTCGGCGATCACCATGACGGGAGAGATGGTCGGCTCCCCCGAATACCTCGCGCCGGAGCGGGCGTTGGGGCGCGATCCGGGTCCCGCGTCGGACCTGTGGTCGCTCGGGGTGACGCTGTACGTGGCCGTCGAGGGGATCTCGCCGTTCCGCCGGGCCGCCCCCCTCGACACCCTGGAGGCCGTGGTCGAGGCGGAGCCGCCCCCGGCGCTGCGGGCCGGGGCGCTGGCGCCCGTACTGGAGGGGCTGCTGCGCAAGGACCCGGCCGAGCGGCTCGCCCCGGCGGAAGCGGCCCGGATGCTGCGGCTGGTGGGCGCGGGCGGGACCGTACGGGCCGCCGGCAGGCCGGGGGCGGAGGGGCCGACGGCCGTGGCGCACCCCGGGCAGGAGCCACCGGGCGGCGGGACCACGGGCGGCGGGGCTCCGGGCGGCGGGGTGCCCGGAGCCTCCGGGAACGGGGCCTCCGGGAACGGAGGTCCGTACGGGGCGGCCGCGCGGGCTCCGCGGGAGGGCCGGGCCGGGCTGGTGCTGACCGCCGGGATCGTGGTGCTGCTGCTGGCGCTGGCCGCGCTGGGGTGGCTGCTGTTCGGGGGCCGCGGGGACCCCGGCGGGAGCGGCGGGGCTCCGGCGCGGACGGAACCCGCCCCGGGGGCGGCCGGGTCCGCGGGCGCGGGCTCCCCCGCCGCGTCCTCGCGGCCCGCGCCGGTCTCGCCGTCGGACACCGGGCAGGCGTACCCCGGCGTGTACGTCGACGCCGTGCGCGCGTCCTACCGCGGCGGCTGCCCGCCGCCCGCGAAGCGCGCCCCCGCCTTCACGGCGACGGTCGAGGTGGACCGTACGCCGGCCGTGCTGGAGTACCGCTGGGCCACGCGGAGCGGGAGGAGCTCGGGGTCCGGCTGGCAGTCGCTCGCGTACGAGGAAGGCGGGCCGGTGAGCCGGCGGCTGGAGCACGCGGAGCTGACGTACGGGCCGGGGCCGGTCCTCACCGACGCGGTGCGGCTGGAGGTGCGCGGTCCGGCGGAGGTGACCTCCGCGTGGGTGGAGACGTCCGTGACGTGCGAGGAGGCGACCCCGACGAGCGGGACCGCCTCCCCCGGTACGAGTACGTCGCCGACACCGGACCCGGGGCCGGGCACGACACCCGACCCGGGGCCGGGCACGACACCGGACCCGGCACCGGCGCCCTCGGCGGCGCCCACGTCCGTCCCGGCGCCGGCGCCGTCCGCCCCGGGTACGACCGCGGAGGCGACGCCGGTGCCGGTGCTCCGGGCCGGTCAGGCGGCGTTCGTGAAGACCGGCAGGTAGCCGCCGGACTGTCCGGCCGCGGTGGGGTGGTACGACTCGCCGATGTTGAGCCAGTTGAGACTGTGCAGCCACGGGCCGGCGGAGCAGATCTCGTGGCCGGTGAAGGCGCCGGCCACCGAGGCGAAGGTGAAGCCGTGGTCGGCGGCGCGCTTGGCGATGGCGGCGTTGAGGTGGTCGGACGCGCCGTTGATGGCGGCGCGCTCGCCCTCGGTCAGGCCGGTGACGCAGGAGCCGCTCAGCTTGTAGAAGCGGGGATAGCCGAGGACGACGACGCGGGCGGCCGGCGAGCGGCTGTCGATGGCGTTGTACACCTGGTCGAGCTGGCCGGGGAGGGTGGAGTTGACGTATGCCTTGGCCTGGTTGACGCGGTTGACGCAGGTGGACTCCGACTGGAGCACACAAGTCGTCATGACGTCGGCGAATCCGGCGTCGTTGCCTCCGATGGTGACGGACACCAGGTCGGTGCCGGAGTTGAGCGGGGCGAGCTGACCGGCGAGGAGGTCCCCCGTACGGGCGCCCGAACAGGCGACGAAGGAGAAGCTCTGCGGGGAGTGGGCGGCGGCCCACAGGGCGGGGTAGGCGCGGGTGGAACGCTTGCAGTTGCCGCTGGCGCCGTCGTAGTTGCCGGCGCCGACGCCGGAGGAGTACGAGTCGCCGAGGGCGACGTAGCCGAAGTCGGCCTGGGCGGCGGCCGCCTGACCTGCCCCGAAGAGCGTGGCTCCCGCGGCGAGTAACAGGGAGGAGGTCAGGGCAGCGAAACGAGACATTCTCGTGCTCATGTATGCGGCTCCTAGTGGGGGTTACTCCTCAGTCCGTGGTACAAGGAACGGGGGTCCGCCGGAAGTGTTCATGCCAAGAAGTTTTGGCGCAGACCTGCGGTCCGAACCTTCACCCGCGAGGTGTTTGAAGAGGGAATCCGGCCACCCGATCCGGCGAAACACCCGTGCGCGGTGCCGGTTCGTGCCGGATCATGGACGCCATGCCAGCCAACCCGCATGACGCGCTGCCGATCCGGCTCAACGTCGACGACAGCGACTCGCCGTCGGACGTCGTCGACGCGCTGTTCCTCGGCCGCTTCGCCTCCGGCGAGCAGCCGTTCTCGCACAGCGTGTCGATCGACCGCGTGAAGGCGGGGGCGAGCCTGCTGCCGCCCGAGGCGACCGTGCTGCGCTCGGCCCGGGACAGTGACCGCAGCGCCACGCTCGCCGAGGGCGAGGGCTGGACCATGCTGGTCTCCCGGTGGAGCCGGGGCGCGGACGTCACCGTGACGGCCATCAGCGACGAACTCGCCGCCGGGGTGCTCGGCGAGGCCACGGAGGGGGTTCAGGACGATCCCGAACCGCAGCCCGAGAACGTCACGATGGGCTTCTGGTACGTCTCCCCGCGCCGGGGCCCGTACCGGACGACCCGCCAGATCGGGGCCGGTACGTGGGCCGAGGTGCGGCCCAACTACACGGCGCCGGTGGCCGGGGCGCTGGACCGGCTGATGAAGGTGACCCCGGACGACATCGCGGGCCGGCTCCTCCTGCTGCACGGCCCGCCGGGGACGGGCAAGACCTCCGCGCTGCGCACGCTGGCCCGCTCGTGGCGGGACTGGTGCCAGGTGGACTGCGTCCTGGACCCGGAGCGGCTGTTCAACGACGTGGGCTACCTGATGGACATCGCGATCGGCGAGGACGAGGGCACGGCGAAGGGCCGGTGGCGGCTGCTCCTGCTGGAGGACTGCGACGAGCTGATCCGCGGCGAGGCCCGGCACACGGCGGGGCAGGCGCTGTCCCGCCTGCTGAACCTGACGGACGGGCTGCTGGGGCAGGGCCGCAACGTCCTGGTGGGCGTCACGACCAACGAGGACCTGGAACGGCTCCACCCGGCGGTGGTCCGGCCGGGGCGCTGCCTGGCCCGCGTCGAGGTCGGCCGGCTGACCCACCGGGAGGCGGTGGACTGGCTGGGCACCGAGGAGGGCGTCCCCCGCGAGGGCGCGAGCCTGGCGGAGCTGTACGCCCTCCGGCGCGGCACGGGCCCGACGTCGCTCCTGCCGCCGCAGCCCCACGGCCCGGAGGCGGGCCTCTACCTCTAGCCTCCGGCGCGGCGGCGGGGTCCCGGCGGCGGGCGGGGCCGGTGCGGAACGCGCCCCCGGCCGCAACGGGACTCCGGCCGGGGGGTCTAGCCCGCCGCGTACCGGGCGCGGAGGGCTTCCGTGGCGGCCGCCAGGGCCTCCGCGTTCGTCAGGCCCAGCCGGTGGACCCGGTCCGCGTACGCCTGGGCCGCCGTCGCGGCCTCCCGCGCCGGGCCCTCCCCCGCGGCCGCGACGAAGGTGCCGTTGCGGCCGCGCGTCTCGACCACCCCGTCCGCTTCCAGCACCCGGTACGCCTTCGCCACGGTGTTGGCGGCCAGCCCCAGCTCCTGCGCCAGCCCCCGTACGGTCGGCAGCTTGAAGCCCGCCGGAAGCCTCCCCGACCGGGCCCGGTCGGCGATCTGGGCGCGCAGCTGTTCGTACGGGGCGGCCGAGCCGGCCGAGCCGTCGATGGAGATCTTGAGGTTCGTCGAGGTCACGCGGCTGATTCTGTCCCATCGGGGGTTAATTGGGAGGCGTCGCGGACGAGCCCGCACGTAGCGTCGTCCGCATGACCGTTCTCCTCCGGGACCTCCGCCACGACGATCCCTCGGACGCGGACTCCGTCGCACGGGTACGCCGCGCGGCCCTCCCCTTCCTGATCACCACCGCCCGGGGTGTCACCTTCGAGGCGGCCGCCGCGCACCCCGCCCGGCAGCTGCGCGTACTGGTCGCCGAGGACTCCGGCGGCCGGGTCATCGGCACCGCCCAGGTCGGCATCGCCCACGACAGCCCCGAGCCCGGCCAGTCCTACGTCAACGCGTACGTCGACCCGGCCCACCGCGGCCGCGGCGCCGGTTCCCTCCTGCTGCGCGGCGCCGAGGAGCACCTGGCCCGCCACGGTGCGGTCGACGTGTACGCCTGGGTCCTCGACGAGCCGTACAGCCGCGCCTTCGCCGAGCGGCACGGCTACCGGGCCGGCCGCTCCGCGCACTTCCTGCGCCTTGACCTCGCGGCGGCCGACCTGCCCGCGCTGCCGGAGCCGCTCCCGGAGGGGGTGGAGCTGCTTCCCGGGTCGGCCTTCGCCGCCGATCCCCGTCCCCTCTTCCGCGCCGACTCCGAGGCGACGTCCGACGAGCCGGGCGACGTCGCCATCACGCTCGACGACTACGAGGACTGGCTGGCGCGCACCTGGGACGACCCGGCCCTCGACAAGGAGCTGACCACGGTCGTCCTGGCCGGCGGCGAGGTCGCCGCCTTCACCGCGGCGCGGACCGACGGGGCCGCGCGGTACGGCTCGGCGATGACCGGCACCCTGCGCGCGTTCCGCGGCCGGGGCCTGGCCAAGCTCGCCAAGACCGACTCCCTGCGCCGGGCCCGCGCGGCCGGGTACACCGAGGCGTTCACCGGCAATGACGCGGGGAACACGCCGATGCTCGCCGTCAACGACTGGTTCGGCTATGAGATCTGCGCGACCGAGACGCGCTTCACGAGGAAACTGGGGACAGAGTGAGCGAGCAGCAACTGACCGTCGTCCTGACCAAGGCCGGACGCGTCAAGATCCGCTATCCGGCGGTCCCGCTGTCCGACGACGGCGACCGGATCTCCGTACGCGCCCCCTGGGCGGCCGGGACCGCGCGGGACTTCGGCTTCGTGCGCTTCGAGCCGGGCGACGTGTTCGTGGAGCACTTCTGGCGGACCCGCTGGTACGCGGTCAAGGAGGTCCGGACGGGCGACGGGGTCCTCAAGGGCTGGTACTGCGACGTCACGCGCCCGGCCCTGGTGCGCGGCGCGGAGATCCTGGTGGACGACCTGGACCTCGACCTGTGGGTCTCGGCGGACGGGACGTCCGTACTGCGCCTGGACGAGGACGAGTTCGCGGCGAGCGGCCTCGCCGGTTCGGACCCAGAGGCGGCCGCCCAGGCGGTACGGGCGCTGGACGCGCTGGACGAGCAGGCCCGCAAGCCGGCGGGCCTGTCGGCGCTCCTGCGCTAGGGGGTCGCCCACCAGGGGAGACGCCGTCGCCCTCCCGTGGGGAGCCGGGAGGGCGACGGCCCGGGATGGTCCGGGGCCACACCCTACGCACGGGACGGGGGCGCCGATAGGCATATGACAACGGAAGTTCCGGATGTCCCGACGCCGTCCCTAGGAGTCCGCGTCGTAGACGCCGGCCTCCACTTCGAGGGCCAGTTCCTGGAGGACGCCGATGGCGGAGACGTCCGTCCGGCCGCCGTCGTGGGCCATGGCGAGGCTGGTGAAGGCCAGGCTGAACCCGGCGACCATGGTCTGCAGGGCGGGCCCGAGCGCCTCCGCGACGAGGCGGGCCACCTGCTGGGGGGAGGACTCCGCGGGCACGCTGATCGAGGGCAGCATCTCGTTCAGCAGCTTGCTGACGACCCTCGTCTCCAGTTCGGGGCCGTCGTCGTCCTCGCCGGCCTCCGCGGCCCGGCGGATCTCCTGGGCTTCCGTGAGGATGCCGATGACTCGCTTGAGAACCTCTGCGCGCTCCATCCCCGGAGGGTAGCCGCCCGCCCCGGCCGCCGACCGGCGCATGTCGGGGTGCGGCCCCCGTCGCGGCCCTGGTGGCCAGGGCCGCACCCCGTACGGCCGAACGTACCCCGTCACCCCCTCCCACCGCTCCGCGTATCCGCGGGAGCCGCCGCCCGCCCGCGCGGGCCACCACGGCCGCGGGTGCGAACGGCCCGTCCGGGCACGGTTCCTGAGGGGCTGCTTACCCCGGCCTTAAGTGTCCCGTCATCTGCGATGCGCCACCGCGTCCCAGGCACCGGTTCGGCTAGACCTTCTTGCTGAAGCACCTTGAAGGCGCGGAGGGCGACTCCTCGGCTCACGCTGTACTCATCCATGACTTCCGCCAGCGAAGGCAACTCGGCCATCGCGGGCTCAGCAGTGATCCGTCCCTTGAGGTGGTCAGCAATCTTCAAGAAGGTCCCGCGTGGGCTCGCCTGCTCCGTAACTCAGTCTCCTTGTCGAACCAACAACTGGACCAAGAATCGCACGACGAGCCTTCGCCGCGGGTGCGGGGAGCAGCGGACCAATGGCCCAGCGACGCGGGGTAGGGCACGCCTACCTGCGGAGCGCGGCGCTCAGGTCAAGCACGGCCCCACTGCCGTGCTATCGCAAGTAGGCTGGCCGAGGAAGGGCAGGCGGCCGCGGCGACATGAGGTGGGCTACCACCTCAGGGGCAGCCGCCAAAACGGCAACGGCCTTGCAGTCCACTCCCACCCCTGTCCCGCGCAAGCTCACCACTGTGAGGCTTGCCCCACCTGTGATCAGCTTGGCCAAGTGGCGGGCCTTTTGCTTGTCCACGTAGCCGATCGGCTCCTTGCCGTAGCTGGGGTGAACAGCTACGGCAAAGGGATCATGGGGGTTGTCCGGCTCGGGTACCAATCGCAGGGGACGCCCCGGGCTGAGATCAGCCCGGCGGGCTGCCTTCGGGTAGTACTGGACTCCTCGCACATTGATCACGTAAAGACCGGCTTGCTGAAGCCGTCGATCAGTCGGGCCAACCAGCAGCCCTGTTTCGTCTTCGCAGAGACGTAGGCCACCACCGTATTCGACAAGATGCAGCCGATGAAGGACCCCAGGCGCCGGCACGAATCGATCTGCGGGCCCGTCCGACGGAACATACATGACCTTCCCCCTTGGGGCGTTTCGGGTGTCGACGCCGGGCTCAGTTACGGGAAGCCATTCGGGGAGCACCGGAGCCGATCAGCCTGGATCTGTGTGGACAGAAAGGGACGATAGGCCCTGCAAGCCCTTGGGATATGCAACTGCGGGCCGGTTTGTGGTGGGGAGCTACCATCACTGAAATCACATCAAAGGAAGCCGACTCTTCCAATGCAGGCGAGCTTCCCTGTAACGATAGAAAGGATCGGTCTCCGTGCTCTCGAATTGCCATCGATAAAATATTCCGACATATCCGATGAGGATTGAGCTGGAGAAAGTGGTAAGTCGACCCAAGCTAGGACTGACACTTCCCAATCCTTTTCCTATAGAAATGATGGAAACTTCGCCCAGGTTGCGTTGCATCCTCCATGTATCGCGATCCTTGAACGTGACCATTTGAACGCTGTGCAGCGAGCCTTCGCCATCGAGGAACGGTGCGAATTCTGGCGGGACTGCGAATCCGTCCGCTTCCATTCGGCAACCCATATGTTTCACGACGTATCGAGCCAGGTCAACGGTAGACGAGGACCAGTCGTTTCCGTAGATGGAGTACATATCCATGAATCTCGACAAGTGGAGCCGATCGCTCCGCTCCCAAATGTGCTCCGCGAATTGATCATAGGCGCGATCAAACTTCTGACTCCGGGCATTGTTGCAGTTAGCGCAAAGATTCGAGGCGAACCGCACCCTGGATGACTTACGGAGAGAGCGGATGGATTCTACCCTGTCTCCGTCACCCCACAGTAGACCTGCGCCATCAGCGTTGAGTCGCCTCAACTCACTGTGTTTGAACTTGTGCTCTGCCGTGTCGGCGCCATTCCCGCACCACCAGCAGTTTCCCGTTCGCGCGGTTCGGTATGGGTTGAGTTCTTGGCCGTGCATGAATTCTGCATTCATGTTTCGCTCCGAGAAAGCAAACCTGACGAACATCTGGTGGTTCAGGTTCGCTGCTGTCGCCATACTCGTCAAGCATTTAACAGGCTCCACACGGGCCTCTTGGAGCCGTGTGCTCCCCTGTGCTTCCATGTGCGCCTTCCCGAACCGCGTAGCTGGCGAGACGCTGCGAGCGTCCGTTTGACAGCTCGGGAGGAGACGCGGGAGTGACCCAGCCGAAGTGTGGGGCTGCGAAGAAGGGCGGTGGTCGGTGCAGGAGGCTGGCCATCGTCGGCAGCGGCCAGTGTCACCAGCATCAGGGTGAGTGGACAGACCGCGGGGTGGCAGACCGCAAGGAGCATGAGGCCAAGGCGAAGAAGCGGGAGTTAAGGAAGAAGAAGCGGTCTTGGTGGTGACCTTCACCGACATCCCCAGCTGACCACAACGGGGTTGTACAGCGGCACTCATGGGAGCCGAGGAGAGGCGTTGCGTCCTGGACTCGGCCACAGGCCGTAGCCGCCGGGCGAGCTTACAAAGCAGATGTCGACCGATGCCGAGCCCGGCCCCGGGGAGCCATCCGGGGAGCCACCGGAGGCGACACGGCTTGGATCCGTGTGGACGCACATGGACGACAGGACGCGCGGGCGCTTGGGGTGGACAGGTGTTGAGGGGTTCGTTCCTGAGGTGGCTCTTGCCCCTGCCTTAAGTGGAGCCTAAGGATCGGGTTCCGGGGGCTCGGGCCCGGGAAACGGGGGGTTCCGCGGGCTAGCTTGGCTGAGCCAGGGAGGGCCGGAGGCGGCGCCGCATCCCCCGTCGGGGGCGGCGCCGCACTGCCCGGCACCGCTGGCACACCCCTGTCTTGTGCTCCGAAGGAGATCCACCCATGCCCGTACGCCGCCGCACCGTCACCCGTATCGCCGCCGCAGGTCTCGCCCCGCTCGCGGTGGCCGCGTACGCCGCCGTGCCCGCGGCCGCCCACGGGTCGATGACGGACCCGGTCAGCCGGGTGGCGGCGTGCTACGCGGAGGGGCCGGAATCACCCAGGTCCGCCGCGTGCAAGGCGGCCGTGGCGGCGAGCGGGGCGCAGGCGTTCTACGACTGGAACGCGGTGAACATCGCCAACGCGGCCGGGCAGAGCAGGTCGCTGATCCCGGACGGCCAGCTGTGCTCGGCGGGGAACAGCAAGTACAAGGGGCTGGACCTGCCCCGCGCCGACTGGCCGTCGAGCCCGATGACGGCGGGCGCGCACACCTTCCGTTACAAGGGGACGGCTCCGCACAAGGGGTCCTTCGAGCTGTACGTGACGAAGGACGGGTACGACCCCGCCAAGCCGCTGAAGTGGTCCGACCTGGAGCCCGCGCCGTTCCTGAAGTCCACCGACCCGGGCATGCAGAACGGCGACTACGTCTTCTCCGGGACCGTGCCGAAGAAGACCGGCCGCCACCTGATCTACAGCGTCTGGCAGCGCTCGGACAGCCCGGAGGCTTTCTACACCTGCTCGGACGTGGTCTTCGGCAAGGACAACGGCGGCGGCGGGGACGGCGCGGGCACCGGCGGGGCGACGGGCGGGGCGGCCGGCGGCAGCGGCGCCACGGCCGGCGGCACCGGCGGCACCGGTACCGCGGGCGGCGGGAGCGGCAAGCCGAGCACCAGCCCCAGCGCGAAGCCGAGTTCCACTCCCTCGGGCCAGCCCTCCGGCGAGCCGTCGGACCAGCCCGGCACCGGACCGGTGGCGCAGGTCCCGACGGACCAGCAGATCGCCGCCGGCGCGGACAAGTCCTCGGTGGAGCACAACGGCCACGGCGACAACGACCCGAAGACGAACGGCAAGGCCGTCTCCGCCCCCGTGCAGGCGGGATCCCCGGACGGCTCGAACCTCGCGGAGACCGGCGGCAGCGGCGCCACCCCGGTCATCGCGATCGGCGGGGCCGCCGTCCTGGCCGTCGGCGCGGCCGTGCTGTTCGGTGTGGCCCGCCGCCGCGCGACGGCGGGCCGCCACGGCCGCTAGTGCCGTGGCCGGAATGCCGGGGGGCCGCGGTCCGGCGGCCGCGGCCCCCCGGACCGCCTGTGCGTCAGTCGAAGACCGACGCGCAGGTGGTCCGTTCGGCGTGGGCCGGGTCGAGGGCGTTCAGCGCCTCGTGCCAGGCGATCCGGTCGGTGAGGCCGATGGCGACGTGCTCCGAGAAGTCCACCGCGCACAGGTCCTGGAGGACGACGTTCCGTACGTTCGGGCCGTCGAGGAACTGGGTCCGGTACGGGGTGACCACCTGGTCGTACCTGGTCGCGATCACCGTGTACTTGACCCCGGGAACGGTGTCCCCGCCCGCGTTCAGCTTGTTCTGGAAGGCGGACCCGGCGATCTGGTCGGCCAGCCCCGGGGTCGCGGCGCTGATCAGGTCCTCGGCGCCGGGGAAGTACGGGAGCAGCTTGGTGAGGCCGAGCAGGGTGGTGCCGTGATTGTCGGGGGCCAGCCCGATCAGGGCGTTGACCTTGTCGGCGCCGCCGAGGAACTTCAGGTAGTAGCGCGGCATCATGCCGCCCTGCGAGTGCCCGATGACGTCGGTCTTGGCGGTGCCGGTCGCGGCGAGGACCCGGTCGACGAAGACGTCGAGCTGGCCGGCCGACTTGTCGATGGGGCCGAGCCCGTTGAAGAAGGGCACGCCGGGCAGTTGCCCGTAGTCGAGCGAGTAGACGCAGTAGCCGCGGTGCACGAGGTAGGGCGCGAGGCCCAGCCAGTTGTCCACGGAGTTCCCGAAGGTGCCGTGGACGAGCACGACGGGACGCGGGTGCGCGGCGGACGGCTTGCAGGACCAGTTGTTCCAGCCGCTGCTGGGTGCGGACGCGGCCTGCGCGGCGCCGGTGGGGGCGACGAGCGCTGCGGCGGCGAGGGTGAGAACGGCCAGCGGGCGGAGCAGGCGTCTCCAGGGCAGCATCGTGTGATCTCCTTGCGGTTGCGACTCAAGGGGATGGCGCGGGGGATGGGGCGTGGGGGCTCGTCCCGTGATCCGGATCACAAGGGGTGCTGCTGCCGTCAAATTACGGGCGGGTAGCAAAACTGGGAAGTTACGCGTCGGTAAAAAATCGGCGTGTCGTCCCGCGGCCTGTTAAGCGCGGCCCGTCGCACGGCGCGTCGCGTGCCCTCGCGCCGCCACCGCGCCGCCACCGCGCCGCCCGTTACGCCGCCAGCGTGCCGCGGGCGATGGCGTGCGGGCCGAAGCGGGCCCGGACCCGGTCGGTGACGGCTTCCAGGCGGCGGGCCTTCTCGTCCTCGGGGTCGAAACTGAGCTGCCGCGCGGCCCGTTCGGCCGGCGCCAGGTCCTCGGCCCGCAGCGACAGCGCGCGGACCCGGGCCCGCTGCAGGCCGAGGCCCGCGTAGAGGGCGTAGGCCGTGGCGGTCAGGACGGCGGTGTGCGCGGTGGGTTCGGCGAGGGTGCGGGTACGGGTGAGGGTGGTGCGGTCGGCGCAGCGGACGGTGAGCGAGAGGGTGCGGCAGACCTGCCCCTGCCCGGGTCCTTGTGTACGAAGCCGGGCACCGAGTTCCTCCGTCAGCGAGAGCAGTGCCCGCCGGTGCCGTACGGGGTCCAGCTCGTCCCGGCCGAAGGGCCGTTCGGCCGCGACGGCCCGGGCGGCGGCGCCCGGCCGGACGGCGACGGGGTCGATCCCGAGGGCGCGCTCGCGCACCTCACGGCCGAGCCTGGCCCCGAGGATGCGCCGCAGCGCGGCGGGCGGGGCGGCGGCGACCCGCCCGACGGAGTCGAGACCGTAGGAGCACAGGGTCCGGGCGGCCTTGGCGCCGACCCCGTCGAGGTCGGTGACGGGGCGGCCGGCCAGGAACTGCGCCACGGCGGCGGGCTCGTCGGGGACCACCAGGGTCTCCCCGGGGCGGGCGTCGCGCGCGGCGGTCCGGGCCAGCATGGGGTTCCCGGCGACGCCCGCGGCGGCGTCCACCCCGTACAGGGCCAGGGCCCGGACCCGGACCACGGCGGCCAGCCGGGCGGCGTCGCAGCCGAAGTAGCGCAACGCGCCCCGGACATCGGCGAGCGCGGCGTCGGGCGGCAGCGCCTGCACGGCCGGGGTGAGGCCGCCGAGCAGCGCCAGCACCCCGGTGTACGCCTCCGCCCCGAGCGGTCCCCCGTCGGCGGGGCGCAGCCGCAGGCACATCACGGCGCGGGGCGCGCCGGCCCGGGTCATCCCGCGCTCCCGGGGCTGGAGTGCCACAGCTTGCGGCCGGTGGCGGGGCCGGTGCCCGGGGGCTGGAGGTCGGCCCAGGGGTTCATCTCGTACCCCGTGGACATGCGGATCCGGCGACCGGTCCCGGAGCCGGCCGCCCCTTCCCCGTCCCCGGATGCCCGGGCCCCTTCCCCGGCCGCCCGCGGCCCCGCCCCGGCGCCGGCCGCCTCCGCGCCGCCGTCGTCATCACCATCGCCGCCGCCCCCCACGCCGTCTCCGCTCCGGCCCCGGCCGTCCCCGCCCGAGGCCAGGCGGGCCGCGACCGCGTCCAGGCCGCCCGACGCCCGCAGTTCCACCAGCTCCGCGAGGTTCCACGCCGCCGCCCCGACCACGCTCAGGCTCTGCGGGCCCCGGCGCTGCACGACGCCCCGCACCAGCAGCAGGAAGGAGTGGAAGACGGTGTGCGCGCAGCGCTCGTGGCTGTCGTCGAAGAAGGCCAGGTCGACCAGGCCCGTCCCGTCGTCCAGCGTGGTGAAGATGACCCGCTTCCCGGACCGGATCGGCGGGGTCTGGGTGGCCGCCTTGGCTCCCGCGACCAGCACCGTCTGTCCGTGCGCGGTGTCCCGCAGCCGCCGGGCCGGGATCACGCCCAGCTCGGTCAGGAAGGCGTGGTGGTCGCTCATCAGGTGCCGGGACGCGTCCATGCCGAGGACGCCCAGCTCGGCGCTGAGCCGTTCCGCGTCGGTCAGGTCGGGCAGCCCGACGGAGGCCGTGGACCGGCCTCCTTCCAGCGGGAGCTGAGCACCGCCGCGGGCTCCGGCCGCCCGCTGCGCGCCGTGCAGCTCCGTCAAATGGAGCAGCAGGTCGCGGCGGTTGGCGCCGAAGCCGTCCAACGCGCCCACCTGGGCGAGCCGTTCGGCGACCGGACGTCCCGGATGTGCCCGGTCCCAGAAGTCGCGCAGGGAGGCGTAGGGCTGCCCGTCCTCGATCCGGCGCGCCTCGGCCTCGCTGATGCCGAGCACGTCGGACAGGCCGAGCCGCAGCCCCCACACCCCGCCCACGCCCACGCCCGCGCTCACGCCCGCACCCGCACCCGCACCCGCACCCGCACCACCCATATCAGACACCAGTTCGATACGGTGGGCGACCGCCGACCGGTTCACGTCCAGCGGCAGCACCGGCACGCCCCGCCGCCTGGCGTCCGCCAGCAGCAGCCGCTTCGGGTACATCCCCGGGTCGTGGGTGAGCAGTCCGGCGTAGAAGGCCGCCGGGTGGTGCGCCTTCAGCCACGCCGACTGGTAGGTCGGCACCGCGAAGGCCACCGCGTGCGCCTTGCAGAACCCGTACGACCCGAAGGCCTCGACGATCTCCCAGGTACGGGCGATCACTTCCACCGGGTAGCCGCGCCCGGCGGCCGTCGCCGCGAACCAGACCTTGATGCGCCCCTGCGACTGCGGGTCGGACAGCCCGCGCCGCACCCGGTCCGCCTCGTCGCGCCCACAGCCGGTCATGACGTGCACGATCTCGATGATCTGCTCGTGGAAGACGACCACCCCGTACGTCCCGCGCAGCGCGTCGGCCAGGTCGGGGTGCGGGAAGCGGACGGGCGCCCGGCCGTGCCGGGCCTCGATGAAGGGCCGCACCATGTCGGCGGCGACCGGTCCCGGCCGGAACAGCGAGATGTCGACCACCAGGTCGTGGAAGGTGGACGGCTGGAGCCGCCCCACCAGGTCGCGCTGGCCCGGGGACTCGATCTGGAAGCAGCCCAGGGTCTCGGCCGAGCGGATCAGCCGGTACGTCGCCTCGTCGCCCGGCGGCACCTGCGCCGGGTCGTCCAGGTCGAGCTCCTCCCCCGTGCCGCGCCGGATCTCCGCGACCGCGTGCGCCATCGCGGACTGCATCCGTACGCCCAGCACGTCCAGTTTGAGCAGTCCGAGGTCCTCGACGTCGTCCTTGTCGAACTGGGACATGGGGAACCCCTCGCCGCTGGTGGGCACCACCGGTGTACGGGCGAGCAGCGAGGCGTCGGACAGCAGCACCCCGCACGGGTGCATGGCGCTCCCGCGCGGCAGCGCGTCCAGGGACTCGACGAGTTCCCACAGCCGCCCGTACGACTCCCCGCGCACGTCGCGCAGTTCCGGCAGTTCCTCCAGCGCGGCGCGGGCGTCGCGGGCCCGGATGTGCGGGAAAGCCTTGGCGAGCCGGTCGACGGCGGCCGGGTCCATGGACAGGGCGGCGCCGACGTCCCGGATGGCGTGCCGGACCCGGTAGGTCTCGGGCATGGAGACGGTGGCGACCCGCTCGGTGCCGAACCGGTCGATGATGCGCCGGTAGACCTCCAGCCGGCGGGCGGACTCCACGTCGACGTCGATGTCGGGCAGGACGCGCCGGCGCTTGGACAGGAAGCGCTCCATGAGCAGGCCGTGCTCGACGGGGTCGGCGTGCGCGATACCGATCAGGTGGTTGACGAGGGAGCCGGCGCCGGAGCCGCGGGCGGCCACCCGGATCCCCATCTCCCTTACGTCGTCCACAACTTGAGCGACCGTCAGGAAGTACGAGGCGTAGCCGTGGTAGGCGATGACGTCGAGTTCCTGGTGCATCCGCTCCCAGTACGCGCGCTCGCCCGCGTAACCGCGCAGCACCATGCCCGCGGAGGCCCGGGAGGTGAGCACCCGCTGGGCGCTGCGGCGGGCCGCGCCGACGAGCCGGGCCTCGGGGAAGTGCACGGAGCCCATGCCGAGGTCGTCCTCCGGGTCGACGGCGCACGCCTCGGCCGTACGCCGGGTCTCCGCGAGGAGCCGGCGGGCGTCGGCGGGGCGCAGGCCGGCGGCCTCGGCGACCCGGTCGGCGGTCTCGGCCATGGCGGCGGGGTCCTTGAGCCAGCGTTCGCCGGTGTCGAGCGGCCCCCGGGGGTCGATGGGGACCAGCCGCCGGGCGGCGTCGAGGATGTCGGCGACGGGGCCCTGGCCGGGGTCGGCGTACCGGACGGCGTTGCTGAGGACGGCCGGGACGCCCTGCTCGGCGGCGAAGCCGACGGTACGGGCGGCCAGCCGGAGCGAGCCGGGGCCGGTGCCGGTGCGGCCGTGGTGGACGGCCTCCAGGCGCAGGGAGTCCCCGTACACCTCGCGCCAGGGCCCGAGGAGGCGGGCGGCCCGGTCGGGGCGCCCGGCGGCGAGCGCCCGCCCCACCTCGGAACCGGGCCCGAGCAGGACGTACACGCCGCCTCCGCCGAGGGCGCCCCAGGGCACGACCGGCGGTCCGGAACGGGCCCCGGTCACCGGCCCGGACCCGGCCGGCTCATCGCCGCCGGCCGCGTGGGCGGCGGTCACCAGCCGGCACAGCTCGGCCCATCCGGCGGCCCCGTCCCGGGCCAGGAAGACCGCGCGCGGGGCGGACTCGTCGATGAAGGCGCCGCCCTTGACCGGGTTGCGCCGCCGGTACGAGAGCTCGGCGGATCCGGCGCCCGGGCCGGCCGGGCCCCCCGACCCGGCCGACCCGGCGAACCCGGCGAACCCGCCCGGCCCCCCGTCCGGAGCACCCGAACGGCCGCCCGAACGGCCGCCCGGACCGCCGCCGCCCGGCCGCGCCGGAGGCGACACGGCCAGGTCCGCCCCGAACAGCGGCCGGATGCCCGCCTTCGCGCACGCCTTGGCGAAGCGCACCGCACCCGCGAGGGTGTCCCGGTCGGTCAGGGCGAGGGCGTCCATGCCCCGCTCCGCGGCCCGTTCCGCCAGCCGGTCCGGGTGTGATCCCCCGTAGCGCACGGAGAACCCCGAAACGGTGTGCAGATGCGTAAAACCAGGCACCCGCGGCCTCCCTGCTTCGCTCGAAAGAAACACCTCCCCCGCTCTCCACCATAGAGCAATTCGAATACACGTGCGAAACACGTGTTCGGTCATCCGTTGGGTCATCCATTCGGTCCTCCCCTGCTGCGCCCCGCCCCCGCCGCGCCGAGCGTGGGGGGCATGAACCAGCCCACCGAGAGCACCGCAGCAGGCCCGTCCGGCGGCTTCCTCGCCGAGGTCAAGGACGCCGTGACCACCCGGGCGGCCCTGCTGGTCCTGGGGGTGCTGGCCCTCCAGCTCGCCTTCATCACCTCGTACATCGGGGCCTTCCACCACCCGAAGCCCCACGACATCCCGATCGCGGTGGCCGCCCCCCTCGCACCGGTCGCCCAGCAGTCCGCGCAGCGGCTCGACGCCCTGCCCGGCGACCCGCTCGCCCCCCGCACCGTCAAGGACGAGGCCGCGGCCCGCGTCCGGATCGAGAACCGGGACGTCGACGCCGCGCTGATCATCGACCCGTCCGGCACGATCGACCGGCTGCTGGTCGCCAGCGGCGCCGGCGCCTCCCTCTCCCAGGCCGTCGAGGAGATCGTGGGCCTCGCCGAGCAGAGCCAGGGCCGCACCGTCCGGATCGTCGACGTGGCCCCGGCCGCCGCCGGCGACGGGCGCGGACTGAGCGCCTTCTACCTGGTCGTCGGCTGGTGCGTGGGCGGCTACCTGTGCGCCGCGATCCTCGCGATCAGCGCCGGCGCCCGCCCCGCGAACTCCGCCCGCGCCGTCATCCGGCTCGGCGCGCTGCTCGCGTACGCGATCGTCGCCGGGCTGCTCGGCACGGTCATCGCCGGCCCGGTCCTGGGCGCCCTGCCCGGCTCGGTCATGGCGCTGTGGGGGCTGGGCACCCTGGTCGTCTTCGCGGTCGGCGCGATCACCCTGGCCCTCCAGGGGCTGGCGGGCGTGGTCGGCATCGGCCTCGCGATCCTGCTGGTCGTGGTGTTCGGCAACCCGAGCGCGGGCGGCGCCTACCCCTACCCGCTGCTGCCGCCGTTCTGGAGCGCCATCGGCCCCGCCCTGCCGCCGGGCGCCGGCACGTACGCCGCGCGCTCCCTCGCGTACTTCAGCGGCAACGGCGCGGGCGGACCGATGCTGGTACTGGCCGGCTGGGCGGTCCTCGGCGCCGCGGTCACGCTCGCCTGCGCGATCTTCCGCAAGGGCAGGCCCGGTGCGGCGGTCGGCAGCGGGCTCCCCGACGACGCGCCGGCCGTCCCCCGGTTCGCCGGGGAGGGAACGGACGCCCGTTGAACGACCCGGGGCCTGCGGGTACCGCCGACGGGCCACCTCCTCGCGCCCGCCGAGTGACCCGGGGCATGATCGACCCGTGATCACCACACTCGCCGTCGAGAACTACCGCTCCCTGCGGAAACTGGTCGTCCCGCTGGGCCGGCTCACCGTCGTGACGGGCGCGAACGGGACCGGCAAGTCCAGCCTGTACCGCTCGCTGCGCCTGCTCGCCGACTCCGCCCGCGGCGGCGCCGTCGCCGCGCTGGCCAGGGAGGGCGGGCTGCCGTCCACTCTGTGGGCGGGGCCGGAGAAGCCCGGCCGGGCGGTGCGCGAGGGGCAGCACCCGGTCCAGGGCACGGTCCGGACCGAGCCGGTCAGCCTGCGTCTGGGCTTCGCGGGCGACGAGTTCGGGTACGCCGTCGACTTCGGGCACCCGGCCCCGGTCCCGGACTCGCTCTTCTCCCTGGACCCGGAGATCAAGCGCGAGTGCACCTGGGCGGGCCCCGTGCTGCGCCCGGCCGCCCTGCTGTCGGACCGGGCGGGCCCCGCCGTACGCACGCGCACGGCCGACGGCGGCTGGCACCGGACGCAGAACGCCCTGCGCCCGTACGACTCCGTGCTCAGCGAGCTCGCCGACCCCCAGCTGGCCCCCGACCTCCTCGCCCTGCGCGAGCTGATGCGGTCCTGGCGGTTCTACGACCACGTCCGCACCGACGCCGGGGCGCCCGCCCGGACCCCGCGGATCGGCACCCGTACGCCCGTGCTCGGCGCCGACGGCTCGGACCTGCCCGCCGCGCTCCAGACGATCCGCGAGACCGGGGACCACGCCGCCCTGGACGAGGCCGTCGAAGCCGCCTTCCCCGGCAGCCGGGTCTCCGTCACCGAACGGGACGGCCGCTTCGAGCTGGAACTCCACCAGCACGGCCTGCTGCGTCCGCTGGGCGCCGCCGAGCTCTCCGACGGCACCCTGCGCTACCTGCTCTGGACGGCCGCCCTGCTGACCCCGCGGCCGCCCGCCCTGATGGTGCTGAACGAGCCGGAGACCAGCCTCCACCCGGAGCTGCTGGCACCGCTCGCGGAGCTGATCCTCACGGCCTCCCGGAACACCCAGACGGTGGTGGTCACCCACGCCGACCCGCTGGCCGGGGCCCTGGCGGCCGGAACCCGCCGGCACCGGGTGGACCTGCGGACGGTCACCCTGGTCAAGGAGTCCGGCCGCACCGAGGTCGCGGGCCGCGAGGGCCCGCTGGACGAACCGCTCTGGTACTGGCCCCGGCGCTGACGCCGCCGGGGGTCAGCCGGCCTCGTGGACGACCTCGCCCGCCACGACGACCACCTCCGCCACCGTGCCCAGGATCCGCTCCGGCGCGACGGCGAGGATGTCCCGCGACCACACCACGAAGTCGGCCGCCTTGCCCACGGCCAGCGAACCCCGCTCCGCCTCCAGGAAGTTGGCGTACGCCGACCCCATCGTGTAGCCGTACACCGCCTGTGCCACGTCCACCGTCTCGGCCGGCTGCCACGGGTCGCCGCCGTCCAGCGGGCGGCGCGTCACCGCCGTGTAGATGCCGACCATCGGGTCCATCTCGGCGACGTTCCAGTCGCTGGAGAAGGCCAGCACCGCGCCCGCCTCCCGCAGGCTCCGCATCGGCCACGCCTTGTGCCAGCGGTCCTCGCCCACGTTCTCCGCCCAGTCCTGGCCGGGGCCGGCGATCTCCGGCGCGCAGTGCCGCGGCTGCATGCACGCGACCACGCCCAGCTCCGCGAAGCGCGGCACGTCCGCCGGGTCCAGGCACTCCACGTGCACGACCTGGTGGCGGGCGTCGCGCGGGCCGTTCACCGTACGGGCGTGCTCGACCGCGTCCAGCACGGTACGGATGCCCCGGTCACCGGTGGCGTGCACGAAGCACTGGAAGCCCCGCGCGTCCAGCCCGGCCAGCAGTTCCGCGAACTCCTCCGCCGGGTAGAAGGTCTCGCCCCGGTGCGCGCCGCAGCCGGTGTACGGCTCCAGCAGCGCGGCCGTGCGCGGTTCCACCACGTCGTCGATGTACAGCTTGAGCGGGCCCACCCGCAGCCGGTCCCCCGCGTACATCCGGGCGGCGGCGGCGAATCCGTCGAGCTCCTCCTCCGTGGTGCCGCGCGGGTGGAACAGCGCGGCGACGATCCGCGAGCGCAGCCGCCCCTCCGCCCGGGCCCGCTCGTACAGCTCCAGGTCGTCGAGGGAGTTCTGCGGTTCCACCACCGTGGTGATGCCGAAGCCGATGGCGTCGTCGAGGCTCTTCGCGAGGCGCCGGTACTGCCGCTCCGGCGAGGCCCAGGGCACGCCCAGGTCGCGCAGCTCCCGGTGGCCGTCGCGGGAGAGCCCCTTGACGGCGAAGTCCTTGACGAACCCGGTGGGCTCGCCGCTCTCCGGGTCGGTCGCGGCCGTGCCGAAGGGGAGGTCGGTGCGGTCGCGGGTGACCCCCAGGCGCCGCATGGCCGCCGTGTTCAGCCAGGCCGTGTGCACGTCGTACGAGAGCACGATCGCGGGGGTGTCCCCGGTGACCGGGTCCAGGTCGGCCGCGCACGGCATCCGCCCGCCCGGAACGGCCGAGTAGTCGAAGGACTCCGCCTCGATCCACTCCGCGTCCGGGTGCGCCTCCCGCCAGGTGCCGATCCGGTCGAGGATGGCGTCCAGGGTGCGGACCCCGGCCAGTTGCACGCACGCGTCGTCGGAGCCGAGCCGGACGTGGTTGTGGGCGTCGATGAAACCGGGCAGCACCAGCTTCCCGCCCGCGTCGAGCACTTCGGTGCCGGGCCCGGACCACTGCCCGGCCTCGGCGTCGGAGCCGACCCAGACGATCCGGCCGTCGTGCACGGCGAGGGCCTCGGCCTCGGGACGGGCGGGGTCGACGGTGTGGATGCGGGCTCCGGTGAGGAGCAGGTCTGCGGGGAAGGGACGCGGTGCCATGGGGGGTGCTCCTGTGCGGGGTGGACGGCGCGGGCCGGTACGGGGGCGGGAGGGTCAGGCGGGGGGGCAGGCAGGGGGGGCAGGAGGCGTGCGGGTCAGGCGGCCGGCGCGTACGCGGGTGTCCGGCGTACGAGGGCCCAGTACGTCAGCCCGGACACCACGGCGCCGAGCAGGGTGAGGTCGGCGCCGCCGAGCGGGGCCACCAGCGGGCCGGTCCACAGCTCGGAGTCGCAGGTCAGGGCCGCGAAGGCCATACCGGTGAGCAGGGCGGCCAGGCCGGCCGGGTGGTAGCCGGCGCGGTACCAGTAGGCGCCCGCGCGCCCGGCGTGCAGCGCGTCGGAGTCGTAGCGGCAGCGGCGCAGCAGCATGTCGGCGAGGAAGACCCCGCCCCAGGGCGCGAAGACGATGATCAGCAGGGAGAGGAAGGAGAGCAGGGAGGTGGTGAAGTCGGTGAGGAACAGCGCGCCCAGCGATCCGGCGGCGGTCACGGCGGCGCTGATCACGATGGCCCGGGCGCGGCTCCAGGGGATGCCGAGGACCTGGAGGTTCAGGCTGGACGAGTAGAGGGTGATGATCGAGTTGGTGACGGACCCGCCGAGCACCAGGGCCAGGAACAGCGGCTGGAACCAGCCGGGCAGCAGGCTCTCGGCCCCCGCGACGGCGTCGGTCATGTCGGTCTGGGTCGCGGCGGCCACCCCGGCGACGCCGAGGGCCACCGAGGAGACGAAGCCGCCCAGTGCCCCCATCCAGGTGATCGACTTCAGCGTGGTGGTGCGGGGCAGGTAGCGGGTGTAGTCGGCGGGCATCGGCAGGTACGAGAACGGCCCGGCCAGCATGACCACGAAGGCCAGGCTCCAGCCGGACAGGCCGGGGGCGGCGGCGGGGGCGGCGGTGTCGGCGCCCGGCAGGACGAAGACGAGCAGCACGCCGAAGCCGGCGGCGAGGACGTAGGCCATCCAGCGCTCGGCGAACTGCACGGTGGCGTGGCCCCACATCGCCACGGCGAAGGTCAGCGCGAGGGTGAGGGCGAGCGCGAGGGCCCGGACGCCGCTCCCGGTGCCGAGGCCGGTCTCGGCGAAGAAGACCTCCAGGGCCAGCGTCCCGACGACGGTGTTGACGATGGTGTAGCCGATGCTCACCACCCAGTTGAGGGCTCCGGCGGGGAGGTTCCCGCGGACGCCGAAGGCCGCGCGGGAGATGACCAGGGTGGCGGTGCCGGTGCGGATGCCGCCGAGGCCGGCGGCGCTGATGGCGAAGAAGGACAGTCCGCTGATCACGACCACGGCGGTGGCCTGCCAGAAGGAGAGGCCGAAGGCCACGGCGAGGGCCCCGTTGATCACGTAGGTGAAGGTGAGGTTCGAGCCGAACCAGAGCCAGAAGAGGTCCTTGGCGCTGCCGTGGCGCTCCGCGTCGGGGATGGGGTCGATGCCGTGGGTCTCCACCCGGAAGACCTCGTCGACGTCGGGCGTCGTCTCCTGCTGTGTCATGCGCCGTACCCCTGACCGTACTGGACCTTGAACGACGTTCTAGGTTCTTGAATGGCATTCAAGATGCGGGGCGAAGCGGGGCCGCGTCAAGACCCTGTCCGGGATAAGGTCGGGACCCGAAGATCAGAAAGGCGGACCGGTGGCGGGAGCGGCACGGCGGCGCGACGGGCAGATCGCCCAGGAGCGGATGCTGGAAGAGGCCATGGCGGCGATCGCCGAGGACGGGCTGGCGGCGCTCACCATGTCCGCGCTCGCCGAACGGCTCGGCACCAGCGGCGGCCACATCCTGTACTACTTCGGCAGCAAGGACCGGCTGCTGCTGGAGGCGCTGCGCTGGAGCGAGGCCCAGCTCGCCACCGAGCGGGCCGGACTGCTCGGCCGACGGGTCACCGCCCACCGCAAGCTCGCCCTCTTCACCGAGCTGTACCTGCCGCGCGGCCCCCGGGACCCGCGCTGGACCCTGTGGATCGAGCTGTGGGCCCGTACGGCCTCCAACGAGCCGCTGCGCGCCGCCCAGCAGGAGATCGACGACGGCTGGCAGCGCGACCTGGAGGCGCTTCTCACCAGGGGCGTCGGCCAGGGCCGCTTCGCCGCGGTGGACGTGCCCGGCCGGGCCTCGGAGCTGCTGGCCCTGCTGGACGGGCTGAGCACCCGCGTCGTCCTGGGCCAGCCCGGCGCGGACCGGTCCGCCGCCCTGGAACGGGCCCGCTCGGCCACCGCGGCCCTCATCCCGCACCTCTAGGGTCCTCCCGGGAGCGGGGCGCCCCTGCCGGAAGCGGGGCCCGCCGCCGCCCGGCTCCTGCGGCAACGGCCGGGCCCGCCCGGTGCGTGGTGCACCGGGCGGGCCCCTGTTCCCTCACCGCCCTCGGCCGGCGGCCCGGGGGTCACGACGTTGCGGCCGGGGCGCCCTCCGCGGTGCCGTAGTACGCCTGCCGCATCAGCTGCCGCATGTCGTCGATCATCGGCATCCGCGGGTTGGCGGGGGCGCACTGGTCGGCGTAGGCGTTCATGGCCTGGGCCGGCAGGGCGTCCACGAAAGCCCGCTCGTCCACGCCCTCCTCGGCGAAGGAGGCCGGGATCCCGCACTTCGTGCGGAGCTCCTCGACGGCCCGGGCGTAGGACTCGACCCCCTCGGCGGGGGTGGCCGCCGGCAGGCCCAGCGTCTTCGCGATCTCCTGGAAGCGCTCCGGCGCCCGGTAGACCTCCGCCTTCGGCCACGGGGTGGCCTTGTGCGAGACCGTGCCGTTGTGGCGGATCACGTGCGGCAGCAGGATCGCGTTGGCGCGGCCGTGGGCGACCTTGAAGGTGTTGCCCAGGGTGTGCGCCATGGCGTGGACCAGGCCCAGGAAGGCGTTGGCGAAGGCCATGCCCGCGACCGTCGAGGCGTTGTGCATCTTCTCGCGGGCCTCGGGGTCGTTGGGTCCGTCGACGACGCAGCGCTGGAGGTTCTCGAAGATCAGCTTGATCGCCTGGAGGCAGAGGCCGTCGGTGTAGTCGTTCGCGTACGCGGAGACGTAGGCCTCGGTGGCGTGCGTCAGGGCGTCGAAACCGGAGTCCGCGGTGACGGTGGGCGGCAGGCCCATCGACAGGACCGGGTCCACGATGGCGACGTCCGGGGTCAGCGCGTAGTCGGCGAGCGGGTACTTCTGGGCCGCTGCCGGGTCGGAGATGACGGCGAAGGGCGTGACCTCGGAGCCGGTGCCCGAAGTGGTCGGGATGGCGACCATCTTCGCCTTCGCGCCCAGCGAGGGGAACGTGTAGGCGCGCTTGCGGATGTCGAAGAACTTCTCCTTCGTGTCCCCGAACTCCACCTCCGGCCGCTCGTACATCAGCCACATGATCTTCGCGGCGTCCATCGGAGAGCCGCCGCCGAGGCCGATGATCGTGTCGGGCCGGAACTCGCGCATCAGCGCGGCCCCCGCCCGTACGGTGGCCAGCTCCGGGTTGGGCTCGACGTTGTCGATGACCTGGACGGCGACCGCGCCTTCGCGGGCCTGGAGGATGTCGGTGACCTTCTGCACGAAGCCGAGGGAGACCATCGTCCTGTCGGTGACGATGGAGACGCGGTTGACGCCGCCCATCTCGCCGAGGTAACGGATGGAGTTGCGCTCGAAGTAGATCTTCGGCGGGACCTTGAACCACTGCATGTTGTTGTTGCGCCGTCCGATCCGCTTGATGTTGACCAGGTTCACCGCGGTGACGTTGCCGGAGACCGAGTTGTGGCCGTAGGAACCGCAGCCGAGGGTCAGCGAGGGCAGGAAGGCGTTGTAGACGTCGCCGATGCCGCCGAAGGTGGAGGGCGAGTTGGCGATGACGCGGACCGCCTTGACCCTGCGGCCGAACTCCTCGACGAGCTCCTCGTCCTCGGCGTGGACGGCGGCGCTGTGGCCCAGTCCGTGGAACTCCACCATCGCGGAGGCGAGTTCGAGGCCGTGCTCGGTGTCGCGGGCCCTCAGGGCGGCCAGTACCGGGGAGAGCTTCTCGCGGGTCAGCGGCTCTCCCTCGCCGACCTCGTCGCACTCGGCGAGCAGCAGGGAGGTTCCGTCGGGGACGGTGAAGCCGGCCTGTTCCGCGATCCACCGCGGGGACTTGCCGACGACGGCCGGGTTCAGCTTCGCGCCGGAGCAGTCGGCGGCGTGGGCCGTCGTACCGAAGACGAACTGCTCCAGCTTGGCCTTCTCGGCGGCGCTGACCACGTGGGCCCCGAGGCGCCTGAACTCGGCGATGCCGGCCTCGTAGACCTCCTGGTCGAGGATGACGGCCTGTTCGGAGGCGCAGATCATGCCGTTGTCGAAGGTCTTGGAGAGCACGATGTCGTGGACGGCGCGGCCCAGCCTGGCGCTCTTGTGAACGTACGCGGGAACGTTGCCGGCGCCGACGCCCAGGGCCGGCTTGCCGCACGAGTAGGCGGCCTTGACCATGGCGTTTCCACCGGTGGCGAGGATGGTGGAGACCCCCGGGTGGTTCATCAGCGCGCCGGTGGCCTCCATGGAGGGAACGGTGACCCACTGCACGCAGTTCTCGGGGGCGCCGGCGGCGACGGCCGCGTCGCGCACGGTGCGGGCGGCCTCGGCGGAGCAGTTCTGCGCGGAGGGGTGGAAGGCGAAGATGATCGGGTTGCGGGTCTTCAGCGCGATCAGGGCCTTGAACAGCGTCGTCGAGGTCGGGTTGGTGACGGGGGTCATCGCGCAGATGACGCCGACCGGTTCGGCGATCTCGGTGATGCCGTTCAGCTCGTCGCGGCGGATCACGCCCGCCGTCTTCAGCCCGCGCATGGAGTTCACGACGTGTTCGCAGGCGAAGAGGTTCTTCACGGCCTTGTCCTCGAAGAGGCCGCGGCCGGTCTCCTCGACGGCGAGCCGGGCGAGCTCGCCGTGGCGTCCCAGTGCCGCGAGGGATGCCTTCTTGACGATGTGGTCGACCTGCTCCTGATTGAAGGACTCGAACCGGCCGAGCGCCGCGAGCGCACCCTGGACCAGTCCGTCCACCATCTCGTTGGCCTGCATGACGGGAACTCCTTCATTTCGACCCGGCCCGAACCGGCGACCCGCTGATTTCCTGACGCCTCAGCCTGATGACTCAATTCGACACCCGAAAACGTATGCCGGAGTGCCGAAAAAGCCCCTTTCGGGGAGGACGAAAGCCCTTTCGCGCCCACCTCGACCCCGTCGATCCCCCACGTGACCTGGGCATATGCCGAAGGACCAAAGACCCCCGCGCGATTGTGAAATCTTTCACAAGAATTCAGCGCGAAGTGCGCCCTACCGCGCTCCTCCCTCAGCGAGCACAATCACCGTGACGGCCCGCGTCAACCGTGAGGGAGGGAGCGCGTGCGCCATCAGGTGCGTACCGCCGAAGGCCGCGCTCTGACCGTGGAGCGCTGGGGCGATCCGGAGGGCAGGCCGGTCTTCCTGCTCCACGGCACCCCCGGCAGCCGCCTGGGACCCGCGCCCCGGGGCATGGTCCTCTACCAGCGCCGGATGCAGCTCATCGCGTACGACAGACCCGGCTACGGCGGCTCCGACCGCCACCCGGGCCGCACCGTCGCCGACGTGGCCCAGGAGGTGGCCGTGATCGCCGACGCCCTGGGCCTGGACGCCTTCGCCGTGGCGGGCCGCTCCGGCGGCGCCCCCGGCGCCCTGGCCTGCGCCGCCCTGCTCCCGGACCGCGTCACCCGGACGGCCGCCATGGTGGGACTGGCCCCCTGGGACGCGGAGGACCTGGACTGGTTCGCCGGGATGGCCGACTCCAACGTCCAGGAGTACACCACCGCCTTCGACGACCCCGAGGAACTGGCGGCCCGGCTGATCCCCCGCGCCGACGGCATCCGCAAGGACCCCGGCCGGCTCCTGGACGAGCTGCGCCAGGACCTGACGGCCAACGACCGCATGATCGTGTCGGACGCCGGCCTGCGGTCGATGCTGCTGCGCAACTACCGCGAGGGATTGCGGACTTCGGCGTACGGATGGATCGACGACGCCCTCGCCTTCAGCCGCCCCTGGGGCTTTGACCCCGCTGACATCCGCTGCCCGGTGCTGATCTGGCACGGGGAGCTGGACGTGTTCTCCCCCGTCGGCCACTCCCGTTGGCTGGGCCGTCGGATCCCCGGCGCCACCACGACCATCGACCCGGCCGGCGCCCACTTCGCCGCCCTGCGCGCGCTGCCCGACGTGCTGAACTGGCTGCTGCGCGACGTCCCGGCGCCCCCGGTCAGCGAACAGCAGCCCGCGTAGCGGAGGCGGAGGCGGCGACGCCGGGCCATCGGGACGCCGGGACGCCGGGACGCCGGGACGCCGGGACGCCGGAAACCGTCCGCCGAAAGAAATGGATCTTGCCGTGCGGCGAACGGCCGAATACGCCCACCGTGAAATCAACGGCGCTTTGCCTAGAACGCTTGACCAGGCGTCATGTCTCAGTTGCCAATGGGGTGTGGCCGAGTAAAGTCCACGCTTGACGGCAGCGGCCCGTTGTTGTCATTCACCTGCCCATTCCACATGGCTCCCCCAAGGACGGTGTCGTGAACACTTCCGCAACCCCCGCGACCAGCACGGTCAAGGCCCGCCGGACCCCGCTCGCCCAGATCGACGTCCGCAGCGCCTCGGCGACGGCGACGCTCGGCCGTGTTCTGCCGGCGGAATCCGGTCGTTCGGTTCAGGCACCGATCTTCAACTCCGCTCTCTGACGGTGAAGCAGGCGCTCTAGACTGCTGGAATGACCGGCCTGATCGCATTTCGCGAGATCGTCCTGAAGGTTCACAGCAGATGCGATCTTGCTTGTGATCATTGCTACGTCTACGAACACGCAGACCAGAGCTGGCGGGCCCGGCCGAAGGTGATCTCCCCCGAGGTCATCTCGCGTACCGCGTCACGGCTCGCCGAGCATGCCCGTGACCATGCACTCCCCTCTGTCACGGTGATTCTCCACGGAGGGGAACCCCTGCTGGCCGGCACCGCCCGGCTCCGGCTCGTGTGCGAGGAGTTCACCCGGGCCCTCGCCGGAACGGCCGCGCTCGACCTGCGGATCCACACCAACGGGCTCCAGCTCGGCAGCCGCCACCTCGACCTCTTCGACGAGTTCGGCGTACGGGTCGGCATCTCCCTCGACGGGGACCGCGCGGCCAACGACCGCCACCGCCGCTTCGCGGACGGCCGTACGAGCCATCCCCTGGTCCTGGCCGCCGTCGCCCTGCTCCGCTCCCCGCCCTACCGCCACCTCTACCAGGGCCTGCTGTGCACCGTGGACGTCGCCAACGACCCGGTCGCCGTCCTCGACGCGCTCGTCGAACTCGATCCCCCGCGCGTGGACTTCCTCCTCCCCCACGCCACCTGGGACACGCCCCCGGCCCGCCCCGACGGCGCCCCCGACGCGTACGCCCGCTGGCTGCTGCGGGTCTTCGACCACTGGGAGCGCCACGAGCGCCCGGTCCCCGTACGCCTCTTCGAGTCCCTGCTCTCCACCCTGCGCGGCGGCCCCAGCCTGACCGAGTCCCTGGGCCTGGCGCCCACCGACCTCGTCGTCGTCGAGACCGACGGCACCCTGGAGCAGGTGGACTCCCTCAAGAGCGCCTACGAGGGGGCCGCGGCCACCGGGTTCAACGTCTTCGACCACGCGTTCGACGAGGTCGCCGCCCATCCCGGGGTCCGCGCCCGGCAGCTGGGCCTCGCGGGGGTCAGTGAGACGTGCCGCCGGTGCCCCGTCGTACGTTCGTGCGGCGGCGGGCTGTACACCCACCGCTACCGCGACGGGGGCTTCGACAACCCCTCCGTGTACTGCACCGACCTGCGCGAGCTCGTCGACGGGGTGGAGGGCCGCGCCGCGGCCCGGGAGACCGCGCCGCAGCTGGCCGACCCGGCGGAACTCGTCCGGTCCCAGGAGGAGCTGACCCGGGTGCTGCTGGCCCGGCTGCACGCCGACCTCGCCGACGAGCCCGGCTGGGCCCGGGCCTGGGAACTGCTGGCCGCGGTGGAGGAGGCCGGGGACGCGGGCGCCGACGCCCTGGACGCCGTACTGGACCACCCGTTCACCCGGACCTGGGTGCTGGCCGCCCTGGACACGGCGCGCGGGGACCGGCACTCCGGCGCGGCGCCTGCGGGCGGCTCCGGCCCCGGTGCCGGCCCCGCCGAGGCCGCCCGGAGGCTGACCGCGCTGACCGCCGCGGCCGTGCTGCGGGGCGGGCTGGACCTGCCGGCCGAGGTGGCCTACCGGGACGGCGAGGTGTACCTCCCGACGCTGGGCCTGCTGCGCCTGGGCGCGCCCGGCACCGAGGGCCGGGCCGCGCTGCGGGCCACCGGCGCGGGGTACGCCGTACGGGACGGCCGCACCGAGCACCGCTTCGGGCCGGCGGCGGGCGACGCGCGCTGGCAGCCCGTACGGACCTGGTCGCCCGGGCCGGACTCCGCCCCGGTGGCACTGGAGGACCTCGACCCGTACCGCACCTGCTTCGCCCGCCCGCCCAGGCTCCGGCTCGGCGCCGGGGAGGCCGAGGAGTGGCGCGGCCGGCTGGACGGGGCGTGGGCGCTGCTGCGCGCCTCGCTGCCGGAGTTCACCCGGGCGGCCACCGCCGGGCTGAGCACCCTGACCACGCTGACCCCGCTCGCGGGCGGCCCCCGGGCGGGCGGCTGGGGCGAGGCGGGGCGGCACGGCCCCGGGGCGCTCGGGGTGCCGTACGCGGCGGGGGTCCCGGAGACGGCGCTCGCGCTGCTGACCGGGCGGCGCCGGGCCCGGCTGCGGGCCCTGACCGAGGTGACCGACCTGTACGCGCTGGACGGGCAGTGGCAGCACCCCTCCCCGTGGCGGGAGCGGCCCGTCCCGGTGTCCCGGCTGCTGGCGGACGTACACGAGCGGGTGGCGGTGGAGGCGTACCGGCGGGCCACGACGGCCCCCGAGCCGGGGGCCTCGGACGCCATCCACCGGGCCCTGGACCGGCTGTCGGGAGCGGCCGAGCTGACGGTCACCGGCAAGCGGCTGGTGGCGGAACTGCGCTGGGAGCTGAAAGCGGTCGACGCGTGAACGCCGCGCCGGGAGCCGTGGGCCCGGCCGGGCCACCCGGCCCGTCCGGCCCGCGCGGGACGCCGGGCGCGCTGACCCTCGCGGCCCAGCTGCGGCGGCTCGGCGTGCGCCCCGGGACGCTGCTGATGGCCCACGCCTCCCTGAGCGGTACGGGGCTGCGCGCCGAGGTGCTGCGCGAGGCCCTGACCGGCCTCCTCGGACCCCGCGGCACCCTGGTGGTCCCGGCGTTCACCGCGTCGAACTCCACCACGTCCGCCGGCCACCGGCGGCGGACGGCGGGACTGACCCCGGAGCAGGTGGCGGCCTTCCGGGAGCGGATGCCCGCCTACGACCCGCTGCTCAGCCCCAGCGAGGGGATGGGCGTCCTCGCCGAGGCCGTCCGCACGGCGCCGGGCGCCGTGCGCAGCGCCCACCCGCAGACCTCGTTCGCCGCCGTGGGCCGGGACGCGGCCCGGATCTGCTCGGGCCACCGGATCGAAAGCCACATGGGCGAGGACTCCCCCCTGGGAAAGCTGTGCTGGGAGGGGGGACAGGTACTCATGATCAATGTGGGGTTTTCCGTCTGCACCGCTTTCCATCTCGCGGAGTATCGAATTCCGAAGCCCCCCTTGCGCATGTACGAGTGTGTGGTGAAGGTGAACCATCCGGGGGTCCGGCAAGGGCGTCAGCAGGGGGGAGAGTGGACCGCGTACGAGGACGTCGAGCTGGACGACAGTGATTTCGCGGAGATCGGCGGGACGTTCCCGGATTCGCGGGTGCGCAGGGGTCTGGTGGGAGGGGCTTCGGCCATGCTCTTCTCGATTCCGGACGCCGTCGATCACGCCCGCGAATGGATGACCGAAAACAGACGCTGATTGACTGAACGATGAGGGGATGTGGCGATGCAGCTCCGGAATGATGTTTCTTCGCTCGCATCTTCGGGACGGGGGGCGTGTGCCCGCATCAGTGCAGCCGTACTTTTTTCTCAGTTATGCGCATACACCGAGATTCGGGGCCGGGGGGCCCGACCCGGACATGTGGGTCGAGCGTCTCTTCCGCGACCTCTGCAGCCACGTCATGGCCCTGACGGACCTTCCCGCGGGCTCGGACGCCGGGTTCATGGACCGGGAGATACGCAGCGGCGAGGGCTGGTCGGAACGGCTCGCGGCGGCGCTCGCCACCTGCCGGGTGTTCGTACCCCTCTTCTCGCCGAGGTATTTCGCCAGTGAGATGTGCGGGAAGGAGTGGTTCGCCTTCTCGCAGCGCCTCATCCAGAAGAGCGCCATCACCAACGAGTCGGCCGACGCCATCGTGCCGGCGTTATGGGTGCCGGTCCCGCCCGCCCAACTGCCGGGTCCCGCGGAGCGGTTGCAGTTCAACCACAACACCTTCGGAGAGCGGTACGTCACCGACGGCCTGTACGGGCTGATCAAACTGCGCGGATACGCGGAGCAGTACGAGCGGGCCGTGTACGAGCTGGCCAAGCGCATCGTCTCCGTAGCCGAGACCGTCCGCCTGGCCTCCACCCGCCCGGTGGACTACCGGGGCATACCGAGCGCCTTCGGCACGCCCGGGAACGCCGGCCGCACCCTCCAGGTGACCGTGGCGGCCTCCTCCCGGCATGACCTGCCGGAGGGCCGCAGCCCCGAGTACTACGGGGACAGCGCGCTGGAGTGGAACCCGTACCACCCGGTCTCGCAGAAGCCCATCGCGTACGTGGCCGAGGACCTGGTCCGGTCCCTCAACTACCGCACGACCATGGCCACGTTCGACGACGAGGCGGGGCACTTCGACAGCAAGCAGCCGCCGACCCGCCCCGAGATCCTGATCGTCGACCGCTGGGTGGTCGAGGACGAGCACCGCCGCCAGCGCCTCGCCGCCTTCGACCAGGAGTCCCGCCCGTGGATCAACGTGGTCGTGCCCTGGAACCGCTACGACCACCAGAGCCGGGCGAAGGAGGACGAACTGACCCGGCGTCTGGAGGAGACCCTCCCCGTCAAGATGGGCCAGGGCCGGGCCGCGTGCCGGGCCGCGGCCAACGGTGTCGCGAACATGGAGACCCTCGGCCAGATCCTGCCTCAGGTCGTCGAGGCGGCCGCCCAGCAGTTCCTCAGACACGCCCAGGTGTACCTGCCGGCCGGCAGCACCCACACCGAACGCCCGCGGCTGATCGGGCCGATGGGGATGAACGAGCCGTTCACACCCGCGCCGTCCGTTCCCTTCCCGCCCGATGCCCAGCGCGCGCACACCGCAAGCAACGACGGCAACGACGGCAACAACGCCGACGACGCCGACGACATCGACCGGGGGGACGCGGATGACAGCCAGTCGTGACAGCGACAGCCGTGACGGACGGATCGTCACCTTCTACTCGTACAAGGGCGGTACCGGCCGCACCATGGCGCTGGCCAACACCGCCTGGATCCTCGCCGCCAACGGCAAGCGGGTCCTCGCCGTGGACTGGGACCTCGAGGCCCCGGGCCTGCACCGCTTCTTCCACCCCTTCCTGGACCCGTCCACGCTCGGGGCCACCACCGGCGTCATCGACCTGATCAGCGAGTACGCCTGGGCCGCGACCAGCCCGGTGGCCCGGGCCGACGACTGGCACAAGGACTACGCGCGCATCCAGCCGCACGCGGTCTCGCTCACCCCGGAGGTCCTCGGCTGGGAGTTCCCGGACGGCGGCACCCTCGACTTCGTCTCGGCGGGCCGGCAGAACCGCGAGTACTCCGCGACCGTCTCCACCTTCGACTGGGACAACTTCTACGACCGGCTCGGCGGCGGCCTCTTCTTCGACGCCTTACGCGCGGACATGAAGCGGAACTACGACTACGTCCTCATCGACAGCCGTACCGGCCTCTCCGACATCGCGGACATCTGCACCGTCCACCTCCCCGACGTCCTCGTCGACTGCTTCACCCTCTCCGACCAGTCCATCGACGGCGCGGCGTCCGTCGCACGGCAGATCGACGAGCGGTTCGGCGACCGGGGCATCACGATCTACCCGGTCCCGATGCGGATCGACGAGGGCGAGAAGGAGAAGGCCGACGCGGGCCGGGCCCTGGCGCGGATCAAGTTCGACCGGTTCCCGGGCGGCCTCGTCGGGGAGGAGCTCACCTCCTACTGGGGCGCGGTGGAGATCCCGTACCGCCCGTACTACGCGTACGAGGAGACCCTGGCGACCTTCGGCGACGAGGCCGGGCTCACCAACTCCCTCCTCTCCGCCTTCGAACGCCTCACCACCGTGGTGACCGGCGGCGAGGTCACCTCGATGCCGGCCATCGGCGACGAGGTCCGGCTGCGCATCCGGGACGCCTTCACCCGGCGCCGCCCCGCGCTGCCCGCCGACCTGTTCCTCTCGTACGTCGCCGAGAACCGCATGTGGGCCGACTGGATCGAGTCGGTGCTCACCCGGGCCGGCTTCCGGGTCGTCCCCCGGGACGTCTCCGCCGAGCCATCCCCGGCCGGCGGCTCCGGCGGCGGGTCCGCCACCGGCTCCGGCGCGGGCTCCGGCGGCGACACGCTCGGCGGCGCGGGCCTCGGCGTCGACACCGCCGCCCGGACCGTGGTGCTGCTCTCCAGCGCCTACCTCAAGTCGGCCCGCGCCGTGGACGTGTGGAACCGGGCGGCCGCCGAGGACCCCACCGGCGGCCGGCGCCAGCTGGTGCCGCTGCGGGTGGGCGACGTACGGCTCGCCACGCCCTACATCGACCGCAACCCGGTGGACCTGTTCCGGCTCGACGAGGTGCACGCCACCACCGCCCTGCTGCGCGCGGTGGAACGGCCGATGGCCCTGCCCGACAGCGTCAACAGCGCCTCGCAGCCCGGTCCCCGGTTCCCGGGGACCGTCCCGAAGATCTGGAACGCGCCGCCCCGCAACACCGGGTTCACCGGCCGCAGCATCGTGCTGGAGCGGATGCGCGACCAGCTCGGCGGCGGCATGGCCGTGGTGCTGCCGCAGCCGCAGACGCTGTACGGGCTCGGTGGCGTCGGCAAGACCCAGGTGGCGCTGGAGTACGTGCACCGGTTCATGGCCGACTACGACCTGGTCTGGTGGATCTCCTCGGAGCAGACCGACGACGTGGTCGCGGCCCTCGCCGAACTGGCCGTAAGGCTGGGGGCGCAGACCGGGGAGGACATGGCGTCCGCCTCGCAGGAGGCGATCGACCTGCTGCGGCGCGGGGTGCCGTCCTCGCGCTGGCTGCTGGTCTTCGACAACGCCGACGACCCCGAGACCCTCAAGCGGTTCTTCCCGCCGGGCGGTCCCGGCCACGTGCTCGTGACCTCCCGCAACCAGTCCTGGTCGCAGTACGGCGACGCGCTGCCCGTGGACGTGTTCCTGCGCGAGGAGTCCATCGAACACCTCCAGCGCCGCGCGCCCGGGCTGTCCACGGACGACGCCGAGCAGGTGGCCGTCGCGGTGGGTGACCTGCCGCTGGCCGTCGAGCAGGCCGGCGCCTGGATCGCGGAGACCGCGACGCCGGTGTCCGCGTACATCGAGCAGCTGGCGCAGCAGGCCGCCCGGGTGCTGGGCCTGAACCAGCCGCCCGGGTACCCGGAGCCGGTGGCCGCCACCTGGAACGTGTCCATCGAGCGGCTGCAGTCCCGCTCCCCGGCCGCCGTGCGGCTGTTGCAGCTGTGCGCCTTCTTCGCGCCGGAGCCGATCTCGGCGAACCTGCTCTACAGCAAGGAGATGATCGACGCACTGAAGCCGTACGACTCCTCCCTCCAGGAGAAGCTGGTGCTGGGCCGGGTGATCCGGGAGATCGGCCGGTTCGCGCTGGCCAAGGTCGACCAGGTCAGCAACAGCATCCAGGTCCACCGCCTGGTCCAGGCGGTGATCCGGGCGCAGTTGTCGCAGGAGGAGCAGGACGAGGCCCGGCACGCGGTGCACCGGATCCTCGCGGGGGCCCGTCCGGACGACGACGAGCCGATAGACAACCCGGAGACCTGGCCGCGGTTCAACACGATCTGGCCGCACCTGACCCCCTCCGACGCCCGTCACTGCAAGGAGCCGGAGACCCGCCGGCTGCTGATCGACCGGGTGCGTTACCTGTGGAAGCGCGGGGACTTCAAGGCCGCGCACCAGCTGGGCGAGGAGCTGCGCGAGGTCTGGAAGGAGACCCTGGGCGGCGACGACCTGCAGTACCTCTACCTGCGGTTCCACCTCTCCAACATCCTGCGCTCGCAGGGCCGCTTCGTGGAGGCGATGGAGCTGGACGAAGGCACGCTGGAGCGGCAGCGGGACGCCCTGGGAGCCTCGCACCCGCACACGTACATGACCACCAGCGGTCTGGCGATGGACCTGGGCGCGCTCGGCCGCTACGGCGAGGCGATGGAACTGGCGACGGCCGCGCACGAGGGCTTCGGGCAGATCTTCCACGAGGCGCATCCGCGCACCCTGGCCGCCGCGAACAACCTGGCGCTGAACCTGCGCATGGTCGGCCAGTACTCCCGGGCCCGGGAGATCGACCAGGAGGTCTTCGACCGGCGTACGGAGGTGCTGGGCCCGGACCACCCGTACACGCTGTCCTCGGCGCAGAACCTGGCCCGTGACCTGCGCGAGGTGGGCCGCTACGACGACTCGGTGCAGTTGCTGGCCCGGACGTACGAGATCTACAAGCGGCAGCTCGGGTGGGCGTTCCCGGGCACGCTGTCGGCGGCGAAGAACCTGGCGGTGTCGCTGCGCCGGGCGGGCGAGCTGGAGGACGCGCTGCGGCTGACGACGGCGACCCGGGGCCGCTACCGGGCCAAGTACACCTCGGTCAACCCGGACCTGCTGGCCTGCGAACTGAACCTGGCCGCGGACCTGTTCGCGACCGGGGACCCGGGCGCGGCGCGGGACCTGGCGCAGGAGGTGGTCGACGAGTACATGAAGGTGCCGGGCGCGCGGCACCCGTACACCCTGGCGGCCGTCAACAACCTGGCGGTGTTCCACTGGGGCACGGGGGCGGCGGAGACGGCGGAGCCGATGCTGCGGCAGACGATCGGGCACATGCGCGAGGTGCTGGGCGACAACCATCCGCACACGATCTTCGCACACCTGAACCTGGCCAACGCCCGGGCCGACCTGGGCGATCCGGAAGGGGCCCTGGAGCTGGAGCGGCTGTCCGTGATGCGGCTGCGCGAGGCGCTCGGCGCGCACCATCCGGAGACCCTGGCGAGCGCCTCCAACATGGCGGTCAGCCTGGACTCCATGGGCCGCAAGGAGGAGGCGGCCCGGGTCCGTGCGGAGGCCGTGGCCGAACTGACCCGGCTGCTCGGCGAGGAGCACGGTCTGACCCGCTACGCCCGTGACGAGCGGCGGGTCCACCGCGACCTGGAGCCCCTCGCCGTGTGATCCGACCGCGGGCGGTGGGGCCGCGCGGCCCCCCCCCCCCCCCCCCCCCCACAGGGGGGGCGGTGTACCCCCCCAAGTACATTAGACACCAGGGCCAGGCCGCCCCCATACAAAACACCCACCACGCGGAAGGA
>NZ_JBEOXU010000053.1:0-40127 GCF_040296725.1 Streptomyces sp. NPDC002044 | reverse complement strand
CCCGGCACCCCTCTCGGGTGCCGGGACCGGCGTCGTCCCGCGTTCGCACCTGCCCGTACGGGGACGCGGGGGCGGGGTCGGCCGCCCCGTACGGGCAGTGGGGTCAGTGGACTTCGAACTCGAGGGCTTCGGCCAGCGCGGCTTCCCGCTCCCGCACGTCCCCGGCGCTCCCGGCGATCACCGCGTACCGCCAGGAGCGGCCGTCGGGCGGGGCGTCCGCGTAGAGGACCACGCCCTCGCCGCTCGCCGGGTCGAAGGCGAGGTGGTGCTCGCGCAGCCGCCCGAGGGCTCCCTCGAAGTCGAACGGGCGCCGGGTCCACCCCTTCGCCACCGACCAGGCCGCGGTCGCGCCCGCCCGCGCCTTGGTCAGCCGGGTGACCATGGCGTGGGGTGTGGTGGTGGCCGTACGCCGGATGTTGCTCTCGCTCGCGTACGCCTCGCCCCGCGCGTCCACCAGCGCGTCGAGCCCGAACGGTCCGGCGAAGCCGTGGCCGGCCAGATGGCCGCCCAGGGCCGCCCCCCAGGCTTCCAGCTCGCCGGCCACGTCCGCGCAGGACGCGGGCAGCGGCGAGACGTACCCCGTGAAGGAGCCCAGCGTCGTGCGCATCGCCCCGCTGAACAGGGCGCGCGTCCCGGCGGGGGTGGTGTCCAGCTGGACGCTGACCGACTCGGCCACGTCGAGGCGCTCCTCCACGACCCACGTCCCCATCGGGCCGCCGACCGTGTCCAGGGCCAGGGACGCGCCGCCGTTCAGGTCCTCGCGGGACAGGAAGCGCATCCCGTGGCCCCCCGCCGAGCGGTCGGGCTTGACCACGACCCCCTCACAGCCCCGCAGGAACTCGCGCACCACCCCTTCCACCTCGGCGCGCCGGCAGACCCGCCCCTCGGGCAGCCGCATGCCCAGGTGTGCGGCCGTCTCGCGGAACCCGGCCTTCGTGTTGAGCAGCATGGTCGTCTTCAGCGCGGCTTCGGCGGCCTCGACCGTCGGGTAGGGGTGCACCGTGAGGCCGAGGTCCCGGGCGAAGGCGATGGCCGACGCGTCCAGCGCGGTCGGCAGCAGCGCCGCGCCCCGGTCGCCGGCGAGGGCCCGGACGTGCTCGGCGAGTCCGGCCTCGCGGACCGCCCGCGCCAGGGGGACGGCGCCGGCCGGGGGCACCTCGACGACCGTCACCGACTCCGCGGGCACCTGCGTCAGGTCGTACACGTACCGCAGGAAGTCCCGGCCCAGCGGTACGGGAGTGATCAGTACGTCCCCGGGCCGCAGCAGCCACGCCTTCCGCGGGGCCTGCTGCGCCCACTGTGCCAGGACCCGGCCCTCGTCGAGGTCGACCGCCAGGTCGGAGAGGAAGTTCGCGAAGACCACGAACGGGCCTGCCTCACTCACCGCCGCTCCTCTCGTCGCCGGTTCGCCCGCCTTCCGGCCGGTACGCGGCACGGAGCGGGTTCCCCCCTCCTGCGCTTGCCCCGCAAAGGCGAGGGGAACCCACCCCCGAACGAGTCCGGAAAACGGCCGAGGGGCCGTTCCAGATTTCTCTGGAACGGCCCCACGGACTGCGACTCTCTCGAGTCGGGACGACAGGATTTGAACCTGCGACCCCTTGACCCCCAGTCAAGTGCGCTACCAAGCTGCGCCACGTCCCGATGTGCTCGCGACCTGGGGTTTCCCCCGTCCCGGCGGCACATGCAGAACATTACCCCACGCTGAGGGGTGTGCATGCACGGGTAATCGGCGGCCGCGAGGATGGGTGGATGAACACACGGGACCGGGATGAGGAGGGCCGCGCGCGCAGCGCACGGCCCAGGGACGGGCTGGGGCGGCCGCTGGCCTACGGGGCGGGCGGCGTGGGCCGGCAGCCGGAGGGTGTGGTGCGGTCGCCCGCGCAGACGGTCCGGGAGGCGCAGCGGCTGCTGGACGCCGGGATGCCGTTCCACGCGCACGAGGTGTTCGAGGACGCCTGGAAGTCCGGGCCCGAGGAGGCGGCCCCACTGTGGCGGGGGCTCGCCCAGCTGGCCGTCGGGCTGACGCACGCCGCGCGCGGGAACGCGGTCGGCGGGGCGCGGCTGCTGCGGCGCGGGGCGGCGGGGATCGAGGGGCTGGACGGGGCGGCGTACGGGGTCGACGTGCCGGGCCTGGTCCGGTGGGCCGGGGAGCTGGCCCGCCGGGTGGACGGCGGGGCGGCCGTGGACGCCGCCGCCGAGGCTCCGGCGCTGGCGCCGTGACCGGAAGGGTCCACCGGGTCGCGGCGCCCGGCACGGCACTAGGCGGCGGGCTGGAGTAGGTCCCAGCGGTTGCCGTACAGGTCCTGGAAGACGGCGACGGAGCCGTACGCCTCGTGGCGCGGCTCCTCCAGGAAGCGGACGCCCTCGGCGGTCATCCGGGCGTGGTCGCGCGCGAAGTCGTCGGTGTGGAGGAAGAAGCCGACGCGGCCGCCGGTCTGGTCGCCGACCCGGGGGCGCTGGGCGTCGTCCTTGGCGCGGGCCAGCAGCAGCGCGGACTCCCTGGCGCCGGGCGGGCGGACCACCACCCAGCGGGAGCCGTCCGGGCGGGCGGTGTCCTCGGCGAGGTCGAAGCCGAGGGCCCTGGTGTAGAAGTCGATGGCCTCGTCGTAGTCGTGGACGAGCAGCGCGGTGAGGGCGATGTGGGAGGGCATGCGCCTATTGTGCGCCGAGCAGGACGACGTCCAGAGTGCGGGGGCCGTGGACGCCCTCCACCCGTTCGAGCTCGATGTCACTGGTGGCGGAGGGCCCGGAGATCCAGGTCAGCGGGCGGGCGGGGTCCAGCAGGGCCACGGCCCGCGGTACGGAGTCCACGACCTGGCCGGGGACGCGGACGACGCAGATGTGGTGGTCGGGGATCAGCGTGATCCGGCGCCTGCCCTGGCCCCGGCCGCCGTCGAGGACGAGGGTGCCGGTCTCGGCGATGGCCAGGGCGCAGCCGGTCACCACGCTGTCCACGGCGTCCAGTTGCCGTGCCGTGGACTCGGCGCGGTCCGGTACGTGCGCCGGCTGCGCCTCCGCGAGCCAGTGCGCGGGCAGGCCGGGCGGGACGAGTACGGTCCGGGCGCCGCGCCGCGCGAGGAGGTCCGCCAGCAGCGCGGGCAGGGCGTCCTCGCCGGTGCGGTGGACGCGCGCCCGGTACTCGGCGAGGTGCGCGGCGAGGAGGTCCACGGTCTGGGCGGGGGTCCGCGCCCCGTGCACCGCGAGGTAGTCCCGGGGGATCTCCGCGGCCCCCGCGGGGCCGGGGGACGGCCGTGGGCCCGGGCCCCCCTCCCCCAGCGCCCGGCGGACGCGGCCCAGGACGATGTCGCGCGAGGTCACTGCGGGGTCCCCCGTTCGCGGGTCCACCAGTCGCGGAAGGATTCCGCGGGGAGCTCGGGCAGCTCCCGGGTGTCGGTCCAGGCCCGGCCGGGCCCCGGCAGGCGGCGGGGGCGCAGCCGGCGGGCGCGGGCCAGCAGGCGTTCGCCCGCGCGCAGCGCGCCCGGGTGGTCCAGGAGCAGGCGGGCGGCGCGCATCGCGGCCCGTTCGGCGGTGCGGCCGTGCGCGGGGCGCAGGCGTACGCGGAGGCCGTCGCGGGTCACCGGGCCGCCTTGGACGATCCGTTCGCGGAGGTGGAGGAGGACCTCGGGGATGTCGATGGCGACCGGGCAGACGTCGTAGCAGGCCCCGCACAGGGTGGAGGCGTACGGCAGGGAGGCGTCGATCGCGCTGTCGGTGCCGCGCAGTTGGGGGCTGAGGATGGCGCCGATGGGGCCGGGGTAGACGGAGCCGTAGGCGTGGCCGCCGGCGCGCTCGTAGACGGGGCAGACGTTGAGGCAGGCGGAGCAGCGGATGCAGCGCAGGGCCTGGCGGCCGACCTCGTCGGCGAGGGTGTCGGTGCGGCCGTTGTCGAGGAGGACGAGGTGGAAGGCGGTGGGTCCGTCGCCGTCGGTGGTGCCGGTCCACATCGTCGTGTAGGGGTTCATCCGCTCCGCCGTCGAGGAGCGCGGCAGGGTCTGGAGGAAGATCTCCAGGTCGCGGAAGGTGGGGACGACCTTCTCGATGCCGACGACGGAGATCAGGGTCTCGGGCAGGGTCAGGCACATGCGGCCGTTGCCCTCGGACTCGAAGACGACCATGGTCCCGGTCTCGGCGACCATGAAGTTGGCGCCGGACACGGCGACCTTGGCGCGCAGGAACTTCTCCCGCAGGTGCAGGCGCGCGGCCTCGGCGAGTTCGCGCGGGTCGTCGCCGAGCCCGTCGGGCGCGGGGCGGCCCCAGCCGCCCATCTCGGCGCGGAAGACGTCGCGGATCTCGGCGCGGTTGCGGTGGATGGCGGGGACCAGGATGTGCGAGGGCCGGTCGTGGCCCAGCTGGACGATGAGCTCGGCCAGGTCGGTCTCGTACGCGGCGATCCCGGCCACCTCCAGGGCCTCGTTGAGGCCGGTCTCCTGGGTGGCCATGGACTTGACCTTGACGAGTTCCCGTTCCCCGGTGGCGCGGACGAGGCCGGTCACGATGCGGTTGGCCTCGTCGGCGTCGGCCGCCCAGTGGACGGTGCCGCCCGCGGCGGTGACCGCCTCCTCCAGCTGGAGGAGGTAGTGGTCGAGGTGGCGCAGGGTGTGGTCCTTGACGGCCTTCCCGGCGGCGCGCAGCCGGTCCCAGTCGGCGAGTTCGGCGACGGCGCGGGCCCGTTTGTCGCGGATGGTGTGCGTGGCGCGGCGCAGGTTGGCGCGCAGCACGTCGTCCCGTACGGCGTCCCGCGCGGCGGCCGGGAAGGCGGGCATGCCCAGGTGCGTGGCCGTCATCGGAGGGGCTCCCGCTCGGTCGCGGCGAGGATCTCGGCGAGGTGCAGGGTGCGCAGCGGGGAGCCGGCCCGGCGCAGCAGGCCGTCCAGGTGGGCGAGGCAGGAGTTGTCGGCGCCGCACAGCACCTCGGCTCCGGTGGCGGCCGCGGCGGCGGTCTTGTCGGTGCCCATGGCCGCCGACACGTCCGGGTTCTTGACGGCGAAGGTCCCGCCGAAGCCGCAGCACTCCTGCGCTCCGGGGAGTTCGACCAGGTCCAGGTCCTTGACGGCGGCCAGCAGCCGCCGCGGCCGGTCCCCGAGGCCCAGCGCCCGCAGGCCGTGGCAGGAGGGGTGGTAGGTGACGGTGTGCGGGAAGTGGGCGCCGACGTCGCTGACCCCGAGCACGTCGACGAGGAACTCGGTCAGCTCGTACACGCGCGGCGCCAGGTCGGCGGCCAGTTCCGCCAGTGCGTCGCCGCGTCCCTCGGCGGCGGCCTTGCGCCCGATGCGCGGATAGTGCTCGCGGATCATCGCGGCGCAGGAGCCGGAGGGGGTGACCACGTACGCGTACCCGGCGAGGGCCTGCGCGGTGCGCCGCACCAGCGGCTCCGTCTCGTGCCGGAAGCCGGTGTTGTACTGCGGCTGCCCGCAGCAGCTCTGGGCCGCCGGGAAGTCCACGGTGACGCCGAGCCGCTCCAGGAGGCGGACGACGGCGATGCCGGTGCGGGGGTACAGCGCGTCGTTGACGCAGGTGACGAACAGGGCGACACGCATGACGGGCACAATAGCGGGGTGAAGAAGTTCTCAGTGATCGGCATGGGCGCGGGCGACCCGGACCATCTGACCCTCCAGGCCGTCAAGGCGATCGGGGCGGCGGACGCGTTCCTCATCCTGGAGAAGGGCGAGGAGAAGGCGGACCTGACGGGGCTGCGGCGGGCGATGCTCGACGAGCACGCCCGCCCGGGGCACCGGCTGGTGGAGGGCCGCGACCCGGACCGGGACCGGACCCCGGCGGACTACGCCCCGACGGTGGACGGCTGGCGCAGCGCGCGGGCCGAGCTGTTCGAGCGGTTCATCGCGCAGGACCTGGCCGAGGGCGAGACCGGGGCGTTCCTGGTGTGGGGCGACCCCTCGCTGTACGACTCCACTCTGGCGATCCTCGACGAGGTGCGGGAGAAGGGCCGGGTGGCGTTCGAGCACGAGGTGGTGGCGGGCATCAGCAGCGTGTCCTCGCTGCTGGCCCGGCACCGCACGAACCTGAACCGGGTGGGCCGCCCGGTGCAGATCACCACCGGGCGGCGGCTGGCCGAGGGCTGGCCGGAGGGGGTGGACGACGTGGTGGTGATGCTGGACGCCCGGCACGCCTTCACCGCCCACCTGGACCAGGACCTGTTCATCTACTGGGGGGCCTACGTCGGCACCCCGGACGAGATCCTGGTGTCGGGGAAGCTCGGCGAGGTCGCGGGGCGGATCGAGGAGCTGCGCACCGAGGCCCGCGCCCGCAAGGGGTGGATCATGGACACCTACCTGCTCAGGCGCGGCTGAGGCAGGCGGCCCCCGGCCCGCTCAGGGGCGGCCGAGGTGGGCGGGCAGGCCGGCGGCGAGGCGCTCGTACTCCTCGGGCCGGTTGTAGACCTGCCCGCAGATCCGGATGCCGCCGCCGCCCGGCCGGGGCCAGACCAGCACCCGTACGCGCAGCCGGGCCGCGATCTCCTCGCGCAGCGCCACGGCGTCCTCGGGGGTCTCGGCGGTGCCGGGCGGCAGCAGCAGCGCCCGCATGGCGAGGCCCTCGCCGTGCGGGAGCGGCGTGATCCCGGGGATCTCGGCGAGCAGGGCCGCGCCGTGGGCGGCCAGCGCGCTGTTGTGGGCCCGCACCCGGGCCGCGTCGAGGCGTTGGAGGAGGTCCAGGCCCTCGGGCGCGGCGAGCCAGCCGGTGTAGTCGGCGGTGGCGCGGTACTCGACCGAGCGGGGGAACCCGTGCCGGTCCTCCCAGGAGGGGACGAGCGCGCGGACGCGGTGGCGGTGTTCCGGGGCGACGGCGAGGACCGCGCTGCCGGACGGGGCGTACCCCCACTTGTGGAGGTTGCCGAACCAGAAGTCGGCGCCGCCCGCGAGGGGGTCGGCGAGCATGCCGGGGGCGTGGGCGCCGTCGACGACGGTGGTGACCCCGCGTTCCCGGAGGTCGGCGAGGAGCCGGGGCGAGGCGATGAGGCGGGCGGTGGGCGAGCTGACGTGGTCGAGCAGCGCCGCCTTGGTACGGGGCGTCAGCGCGGCCAGCACGGTTTCGCGTACGGCGTCCTCGTCGGGCAGGAGGGGGTCGAGGGCGACGGTGGTGACCGTGGCACGGCGAGCGGCGGCCGCGACGACGGTGCCGTAACCGTGGTCGGTGACCAGGATCTCGTCGCCGTCGGCGAAGGGGATCGCGTCGAGGGCGAGGTTGGCGCCCTCGGTGGCGTTGGCGATGAAGGCGAGCCCGTCGGGGTCGGCGCCGAGGTGCGCGGCGATCCGGGCACGGGCCGCGGCCAGTTGGTCGGCGACCCCGAGGAAGAACGCGTCGGGGTCGGCGTGGGCCAGGGCCCGGAGCGCGGCCTGCGCCTCCTGGACGGGGACGGGGACCGCGCCGAACGAGCCGTGGTTCAGGTGCGCGACGGCGGGGTCGAGGCGGAACAGCCCCTCGACGCCCGGGAACACCCGCGCCGGGACTGCCGGGCCGCCGGGCCGCGGTGCGGTGGCGGGCCGCGGTGCGGTGGCGGGCGGGGGCCCGGCCGGGCTCCCCTCGGGGCGGACGGGATCGGGCACGGGGCCTCCCAGGGCGGGACGGGGCTTGTCGTGGTGATCCTCTCCCGGCGCGGCCGCCGCCGGAAGCCCGCACCGCCTCACCCGTAGCCCGCACCGCCTCACCGGCCGGGCGCGGCGCCAGGGTCCTACGTCCCCCGGCCGCTGGTCGCCGCGTAGTACTGGAGGTCCTGGACCTCCACGGTGCGGTCCGCCGGATAGGGCAGCTCCACCCCGGTCGCGGTCTTCCCGCCCCGCACCACCTCGGCGGAGCTGGCGCCCGCCTTCAGCGGCAGCAGTTCGGAGTGGACCCCTGCGGGGGCCTCGTGGGAGTCCTTCGCGGATCCGACGGCCGTGCGGACCACTGCGGGTCCGGCGAGGAAGCTGAGCACCTCCACCGTGTCGCGGGGCGCGGCGCTGCCCCTGCGCAGGGACATCAGCAGTGACTGGTCGCCGGTCGGGTCGGCCTGGGCGAACTGGGTGCGGGCGGTGAGGTAGAGCGTGTCCCGGACGATCTCGGGCCACTCCCCCGTCTTGAAGCGGGTCAGGTAGTACGAGGTCAGGTCCAGGTAGGTGTGGCCGTTGTGCAGGGAGGGGGCGAACTGGCTGCCCTCGGAGTAGTCGTTCCAGGTGGTGAGCTGGACCCAGTCGGCGCCGTCGTCGATGGCGTGCTTCCACGTGGCGCGCAGGGTCGCGGTGTTGCCGGCCTCGTCGTAGATGCCCTGGTTGGGGCGGGCGTCCTGGACGGACACCGGCTGCATCCAGATCTTGCCCATGTCGTGCGCCCGCTTGACGTCGCGGGTGTTGCTCTCCTGGCCGACGTAACTGCGGCTGCCCCACTCGGAGAAGCCGTAGCTGATGGGGGCGAAGTCGCCGTTGTGGGCGCCGAAGTCGAGGAAGAGCGGCACGAAGGCCGTGCGCGTGCCGTGCTTCGACTTGAGGATCCCCAGCACCTCGGTCCACCAGGCCGCGTTCTTCTCCTCGGCCTTGAAGGGCGAGACGACGAGCCTGCCGTCCGGGAGCCGGTGGGCGGCGGGCGCGGAGCCGAGCGCGGCGATCGCGTCGGCGAGCACGCCGGGATCGTCGGTCTTCAGCGAGGTCATGTCCGGCATCAGCATGATCTTGAAGGCCGGATCCACCGAACGGGCGGCCGCCATCAGCTGGTTGGAGCGCTCCCAGTTCTTTCCGGACAGGGACAGCATGTCGAGGGTGAACCCGTCGATGCCCGCCGCGCGGGCGGTGCGCACCTCCTGCTGCAGGTTGGCGTACTCCCAGTCGCCGCTCTTCGGCTGGACGGGCAGCGGCCGGTCGCGCAGCAGGCCGCCGTACCGCTCGTGCTTGCCGCTCTCGCCGTCCGGGTTCAGGTAGTTGCGGGTGTAGTAGTCGGCGTCCGCGCTCACGTTGTCGAGGGAGAGCGGGTACGGGGTGAAGTAGTGCGCGAACACCAGCTTCTTGCCCGCGGCGCCCGAGCGCAGGGCCGCCGGCTGGGGCATGTCGAAGGGCAGCGCTCCGGCGGGGCGGGCGCCCCCGGTGCCGGCGGTCGCGCCCCCGGGGGTGCCGGTGCCGCCGGGGGACGTGCCCGGGGTGGGGCTCTGGGCCGCTTCCGGGGTGGTGGGCGCCGGGGTGCCGGGGCCTGCGTCGGGGCCGGTCGACCAGGGCACGCCGATGACGGGGGCGGAACTGCCGCGCACGTCGGCCACCGAGGAGGGGTCCCAGGCTATTCCGGTGGCCGCGCAGACACCGACGAGGAGGAAGCCGGAGACGAGGGCGACCAGCGGGCCGCGTCTCCTGAGCGCCGGTCTGCGGCGGTGCGAGACGGGCTGCGCCGCGCGTTCCGCCCGCCGGCCCGTCCGTCGCCCTGCTCGCCGGTCCGCTCGCCGGTCCGCTGTCATCGTGGTCCCTCCCCGGGAATATGCCCCCGGTGGGGGCTGCACAGCAGTAGAGCCCAATACCGGCGCCCGGACAACCGTTCCCCGGCGCCGGGGCGGGGACACGTACGTCACAGGGCGCACGGGAACTACGCCGACCGCTTTGCCGGGGCTAATCCGGCCGGTGCGACAACGGCCTTGGCGCGCCGCGCGCGGGGCCCCTTCCCGGCGTCGCGCCCACGCGGGCGCAACGCCTTCCGCTTCGCACCCCGCCCCCACCGCCCGCGGGGCGGGCGGCCACGCCCTGCCCAGGGGCCGCCCCGGCCGCGGGGCCGGCGGACCCCGCACCCGGCGCCGTCCGCCGTCTACGCGCCCTCCACCATCCGGCGGACGCGGCTCGCGTCCGCGACGGACCGCTCCGACGGCGCCGTCTACGCCCCCAACCACCGTGCAACACGCGGGCGTTGGCTCCACGTTGCCCGGCCGGCGGCCTCTCCGCAGGCCCCTTCTACGGAATGCGACATTCCCCTGGCCTTCCGGCTCAACTGGCGCATAATCGTCGACACGCGGCTCGAACCAGCACTCTTGCCGCGCTTGGTCACGCATGCAACGGGGGGCATCGTGCCGATGGGGGAATCCGGTTCCACGAGGACGTTGGCGACCACTTCCGCCGAACTGTCGCGGCTGCTCACCGCCGTCCGGAGGGGGCGGGTGGTGACCGTGACCGGGGGGTTCCGCGAGCCGCGCAGTCTGCTGGTGCGGGAGATCGCACGGCGGATCGCGTCCAACTTCTACGACGGGGTGGCCGTCGTCGCCTTCGAACCGTCGGCCGGGGTCCACGGCACCCGGGAGTTCACGGCCGCGCTCGGCCGCGTACCCGAAACACCGCTTCCCCCGTGCGGGGCGGCGAACGCGGCGTCATGGCTGGCCGAACGGGACATGCTGCTCGTCCTCGACGGCGCCGACCTGCTCGGCCCGCAGGCACGGGCCTGGCTGCGGGACCTGCTCTCCGTCGCACCGGGGCTGCGGATCCTCGCCGCGGGGCGGTCCCCGCTCGGCATCGGGCAGGAGCGGGTGCACCGGCTCTGACTCCGGCACGGGCTGCGGCTCAGGATCCGGCACGGGCTGCGGCTGCGGCTGCGGACCGTGTTACACGCGCGGCACACAGCCGCCATGAGGCCGCCACCGTGCTGCCACAGCCCGCCTTTAGGGTCTGACCTGCGGGTTCCGGCGACGCACGGCTGCCGGGGCCCCGGTACGTACGTCACCCGCCCCCGCACGTACAGGAGACCCTTCGTGAGCGAGCACGAGCACCCCGGCGCGCCCGGAATCACCGGCACCTCTGGCGCACCGGGCACGTCCCGCGCGTCCCGCGTGTCCCGCGCAGCGGGCGGCGTCGGCCGGCGCGGCTTCCTCGCCGGCGCGGCCGCGGTGGCCGCCTCCGCCACGTCCGTCACGGCCTTCGCCCGCCCGGCGAGCGCGACGACGGCCGCGGCCCGGCCCAACATCCTGCTGATCGTCACCGACGACCAGCCCAAGCAGACCGACTGGGCCATCGCCAAGACGATCGACTGGCTCGGCGGCCAGGGCGTCACCTTCACCCACGGCCACTCCGCGACCCCGCTGTGCTCGCCGTCCCGCTCCTCCGTCTTCTCCGGCCGCCACGCCCACCACCACGGCGTGCGCAACAACGCCGCCTCGCACAGCCTCGACCAGTCGACCACCGTGCAGCGCCACCTGAAGCAGGCCGGCTACCGCACCGGGCTCTTCGGCAAGTACCTCAACTCCTGGGCACTGGCCGACAATCCGCCGCACTTCGAGGAGTGGGCCCTGCTCCAGCCGGGCTACACCAACGCCCGCTGGAACATCGACGGGACGGTCCAGGAGCTCCCCGGCTACACCACCAACGTCATCAAGAACAAGACGCTGGCCTTCCTCGACAAGTCGGTCACCGACACCCGTCCCTGGTTCGCCTACGTCACCCCGTACGCCTCGCACGCGCCGAACACCCCGGCCCCCGCATACGCCGACGCCCCCGTGCCCGCCTGGAACGGGCGCCCCTCGGTCCCCGAGGCCGACCGCTCCGACAAGCCCGCGTACATCCGCGACGCGACGTCCACCCTCGCCGACGCCAAGGAAGTGCGCCGGCGCCAGCTGCGCGCCCTGCTCTCGGTGGACGACGCGGTGCAGGCCATCCACGACAAGCTGGCGGCGCTGGGCCAGCTGGAGAACACCCTCGTCATCTACACGGCGGACAACGGCTACACCTGGGCCGACCACGGCTGGCTGAAGAAGTCCGTCCCCTACTCCCCCGCGCACGAGGTGCCGTTCTACCTGTCCTGGCCGGCCGGCGGCCTCGGATCCGGCAGCACCGACAGCCGGATCGTCGCCAACATCGACATCGCGCCGACCATCCTGGACGCGGCCGGGATCACCCCCGCCACCCCGCAGGACGGCCAGTCCCTGCTGACCCCGGCCGCCCGGGACCACCTGCTGGTCCAGTGGTGGAGGCAGGGCGCGGGCGGCGACGGGCCGAAGACCTGGGCCTCGTACGTGGCGAAGGACAAGCAGTACACGGAGTACTACGACCTGTACACCGACGCGTCGGGGGCCGTCTCCGGAACCGGACAGGTGGCCTTCCGCGAGTACTACGACCTGGTCAACGACCCCCACCAGCTGCGGAACCTGCTCCACCAGGCCACCCCGCAGCAGGAACGGAACCTCGGCGTACCGGCGCTGGCCGCGCGGCTGGCCGCCGACCGGGCCGCCTGACCGCACCGCCCGCCCGGGGCGCGGGCCGCACGCCCGGCGGCCCGCACGCACCGCCCCGCACGCCTCACCCCGTACCGCCCCGTACCGCCGCCCTGGAGAGACCCATGCCGCCCAAGCCCTGCTGCACCCCCGGCCGCGAGCAGTCGGCCGCCGCACCGCTCACGGTGGTACGGGCCCCGGCGGCACCCGTCGTGGACCGCGCGGCCGGGCGGGCCGTCCGCGACCTCGTCGGCATCGCGGGCGGCCGCTTCCTCCAGGGGACCGAGGACCCGGACGGGTTCCCCGAGGACGGGGAGGGTCCCGTACGGGAGACGGTGGTGGGGGCGTTCCGCATCGCCCCGACCACCGTCACCAACGCGCGGTTCGCGTCCTTCGTGAAGGCCACCGGCCACGTCACGGAGGCGGAGTCGTTCGAGTTCAGCTTCGTCTTCGCGGGCTTCCTCCGCGGCGAACCGGCCGCGCTCTCCCCGGCGGTGGCGGGTACCCCGTGGTGGCGGGCGGTGGCGGGCGCCGACTGGCGCCGTCCGGAGGGCCCGGGTTCGTCCTTCGCCGCCCGGCAGGACCACCCCGTCGTCCACGTCTCCTGGCACGACGCGATGGCCTACTGCGCCTGGTCGGGCACCCGGCTGCCCACGGAGGCCGAGTGGGAGTACGCGGCGCGCGGCGGCCTGGAGCAGAAGCGCTACCCGTGGGGCGACGAACTGCGGCCGGACGGGCGGTACATGTGCAACATCTGGAACGGTGACTTCCCGGCGGACAACACCCGTGCGGACGGCTACGCGGGCACGGCCCCCGCCAAGTCCTTCCGGCCCAACGGGTACGGGCTCTACAACACCGTCGGCAACGTGTGGGAGTGGTCCGCCGACCCCTTCCGGCCCGGCGGGCCCGAACGGTCCATGCGGGGCGGCTCGCACATGTGCCACGACTCGTACTGCAACCGCTACCGGGTCGCCGCCCGCACCCGCAACACCCCGGACAGCTCGGCCGGGAACATCGGCTTCCGTGTCGCGGCCGACCTCTGACGCGGGGCCGGGCCGGCCCGGCTCCCGGCACGGTTCCCGGACCGGTTCCCGGCCCGACGCCGGCCTCAGCCCGGCTGCCGGCCGAGTTCCCGCCACACCTCGGCGGGGCAGGGCCCCTGGGGGCGGGAGGTGAGGAACAGGCCGTACTCCACCCGGCGCGGCTCGCGGCCGACCTCCACCCAGTGGTCCCGGCCGGATGTGGTGTCCCAGCCTTCGTTCGGCAGCCAGATGTGGTCGGACCGTCCGTCCTTGTCCTTGCTCGTGATCTGGGCGACCTCCGCGTGACCGGCGTGTGTGGCCAGCACCACGCAGTAGTGGCGCAGCTGCCGTTCGGGATCCTCGCGCAGCGGGACCATGGCGAGCCAGATCTCTCCCGCGGCCGGCCTGCGCTGACCGGCCGGGGCGCGCCGGCGCAGCCGGAATCCGCCCCACGGCCGGCCGCCGCCCAGCAGGCGCGAGCCGCCCCACCTGCGCACGGCGCCCACGAAGGCGAGCGCCACCAGCCCGGCGGCCGTGCTCTCGGCCACCGCCCGCACGTTCCAGGCGGGGAGGTCACCGACTCTGCCCTCCACCCACCACAGCACGGGGGCGACCACGGCGAGCAGGCCCGCCGCCCGCACCGGGGCCGGCCACCACACGGACCGCCGGCGCCGTCCCCGGCCCGCGTACAGCGCGAGGGCGAGCGCGGTGAGGACCGGGAAGGCGTACACGACCAGGTACGGGCCGAAGCCGTGGAGCCGCTGCGGCGGCGTCTGCTCGGCCAGCAGGTCGGGCAGGACCAGCGGGAGCGCCAGCAGGTACCCGACGGTCGGCACGACGACCGCCAGCAGCAGGAAGCCCGCGCAGCCGATGCCCGCGCAGGACGTGTTGGAACCGCGTGCCACAGAACCCCCCTGGATCACCGGTGGCGAACGCTAGCGCACGGCCCGGCCCCCGGCCAGCGGTCCCGGGGCGGCGGCGCGACGGACCGCCGCCCGGCCGGGGCCGGACACGGCTCCGCCCCGGCCGGGCACGGGGCCGGCCGGGGCGGAACGTCGCGTCACTGCCGTCCGCGGACGGCCGCCGGCCTCAGCCGAGGGTGGCGATGGCCTGGTTGAAGGTCGCCGAGGGGCGCATGATCTTCGCGGCCTTGGCGGCGTCGGGCTGGTAGTAGCCGCCGATGTCGGCCGGGGAGCCCTGCACCGCGATCAGCTCGTCGACGATGGTCCGCTCCGACTCGGCCAGCGTCTTGGCGAGCGGGTCGAAGGCGGCGGCCAGCTTCGGGTCGTCGATCTGGCGGGACAGCTCCTGCGCCCAGTAGAGGGCGAGGTAGAAGTGGCTGCCGCGGTTGTCGATGCCGCCGAGCTTGCGGCTCGGCGACTTGTCCTCACCCAGGAAGGTGCCGGTCGCGCGGTCCAGGGTGTCGGCCAGCACCTGGGCGCGGGCGTTGCCGGTGGTGGTCGCGAGGTGCTCGAAGGAGACGGCCAGCGCGAGGAACTCGCCGAGCGAGTCCCAGCGCAGGTAGTTCTCCTTGACGAGCTGCTGCACGTGCTTGGGCGCGGAGCCGCCGGCGCCGGTCTCGAAGAGGCCGCCGCCGTTCATCAGCGGGACCACCGACAGCATCTTGGCGCTGGTGCCCAGCTCCAGGATCGGGAAGAGGTCGGTGAGGTAGTCGCGCAGCACGTTGCCGGTCACCGAGATGGTGTCCTCGCCGCGGCGGATGCGCTCCAGGGAGAAGGCGGTGGCCTCGACCGGGGAGAGGATCTTGAGGGTCAGGCCCTCGGTGTCGTGGTCGGCGAGGTACGTCTTGACCTTGGTGATGAGCTGCGCGTCGTGGGCGCGGTCCTCGTCGAGCCAGAAGACGGCCGGGTCGCCGGTGGCGCGGGCGCGGGTGACGGCGAGCTTGACCCAGTCCTGGATCGGCGCGTCCTTGGTCTGGCAGGCGCGGAAGATGTCGCCGGCGGCGACCTCCTGCTCCAGGACCGTGGCGCCCTCGGCGTCGACGAGGCGGACGGTGCCCGCGGCGGCGATCTCGAAGGTCTTGTCGTGGCTGCCGTACTCCTCGGCCTTCTGGGCCATGAGACCGACGTTCGGCACCGAGCCCATGGTGGACGGGTCGAAGGCGCCGTGCGCGCGGCAGTCGTCGATGACGACCTGGTAGACACCGGCGTAGCTGCTGTCCGGCAGGACGGCCAGGGTGTCGGCCTCGGCGCCGTCCGGGCCCCACATGTGGCCGGAGGTGCGGATCATGGCGGGCATGGAGGCGTCGACGATGACGTCGCTCGGGACGTGCAGGTTGGTGATGCCCTTGTCCGAGTCGACCATGGCGAGGGCCGGGCCCTCGGCGATCTCGGCGTCGAAGGAGGCTTTGATCGCGTCGGCGTCGGGCAGCGCGCCCAGGCCGTTCAGGATGGTGCCGAGGCCGTCGTTCGGGGACAGGCCGGCGGCGGCCAGGGTCTCGCCGTAGCGGGCGAAGGTCTTCGGGAAGAAGGCGCGGACCACGTGGCCGAAGACGATGGGGTCGGAGACCTTCATCATCGTGGCCTTGAGGTGCACGGAGAACAGGACGCCCTCGGCCTTGGCGCGCTCGATCTGGTCGTTCAGGAAGGTGCGCAGCGCGTCCACGTGCAGGACGGAGGCGTCGACGACCTCACCGGCGAGGACCGGTACGGACTCGCGCAGGACGGTGGTGGAGCCGTCGGCGGCGACGTGCTCGATGCGCAGCGTGCCGGCCTCGGCGATCACGGTGGACTTCTCGGTGGAGCGGAAGTCGTTCGCGCCCATGGTGGCCACGTTGGTCTTCGACTCGGCGGTCCAGGCACCCATGCGGTGCGGGTGGGCCTTCGCGTAGTTCTTGACCGAGGCGGGGGCCCGGCGGTCCGAGTTGCCCTCGCGCAGGACCGGGTTGACGGCGCTGCCCTTGATCTTGTCGTAGCGGGCGCGGGTCTCGCGCTCCTCGTCGGTCTTCGGGTCGTCCGGGTAGTCCGGAAGCGCGTATCCCTGGCCCTGGAGCTCGGCGACCGCGGCCTTGAGCTGCGGGATCGAGGCCGAGACGTTGGGCAGCTTGATGATGTTGGCGCCCGGGGTCTTCGCCAGCTCGCCCAGCTCGGCGAGGGCGTCGGCGATGCGCTGGCCCTCTTCCAGGTGCTCGGGGAAGCTGGCGATGATCCGACCGGCCAGGGAGATGTCACGGGTCTCGACGCTCACTCCGGCCGTCGACGCGTACGCCTGGATCACAGGCAGGAACGAATACGTCGCCAGGGCCGGGGCCTCGTCGGTGTGCGTGTAGATGATGGTCGAGTCAGTCACCGGATGCTCCGCTCCACAGTCTGCGTCTCTCGTCTGCAACATTGCTCGACATCAAGATATCTCGTGATCGGACCGGTCCGGACAGCCCCCTGCCGTGAAGCGTGGGAGACGCACGTCACGCGGGCCCCGGAACGGCGAGAGCGCCGCCGCGGCTGTTTCCGGCCACGGCGGCGCTCAGGCACGACGGCCCGCGGGCCGGGTGGGTCAGGCGTGGACGGCCTTCGGGTTCTCGCCGTACTCGTTCGCCTGCGACTGGCCCTCGCTGGCCGTCAGGACGAGCAGCCAGATGCCGCCGATGAGCGGAACCAGGATGATGAGGTACCACCAGCCGGACTTGCCGAGGTCGTGCAGCCGGCGGACGGTGACCGCCAGGGACGGCACGAGGGTGGCGACCATGTAGATGCCGACGAGCACGGGAGCGATGCTCAGCACCGAGTCGAGGATCGCGAGGACGACGACGATGGCGATGTGGATGAGCGCGTACATCCAGTACTCGCGGCGGCGGGCGCGGCCGGAGAAGTCGGCGTACTTCTTCAGAACGTCGGTGTAGTAGTTCATGAGTCCCCCCAGAGGACGGTTGTTCGGGCCCGTCCTGGTGGAGCAAGCCGGGGCAGAACTTAAGCTCCCTTTATGCAGGGGTCAAGCCAGTTCTTGGGGGCGCGAATCGGCCACACCTCAAGATTTCCGGCACGGGATCCGTGACGGGAGGTACGCATGTGGCGCAGGTGTCCGGGGAAGTCCGGAAAGTCCGCGCCATAACGCCTCCTCGCCACCGCGCGAGCCCCAAGGATCGTTACCCAGATCGTTACCGCCGCGACACCGCGGTCCGGCCCCGGGGAGGGGACCGGGGCCGGACCGCCGGGCGCGCGTCAGCCGATGTGGAAGGGGTCGCCGTAGACCTTCCAGTCGAGCGGGGTGGTGAGGTTCAGATTGCCCTTCTTCAGGAAGACCCGCTGGGCGGTGTCGACACGGCTGGTGTCGCTGTGCGCCTCCTCCTGCTTCATCGCCCAGACGCGGGCGTCGAGGAAGGCGTTCAGCCACGTGGTCTCGTTGCCGCCCTGGGCCGGGGGCTTGGCCTTGGCGAGGGCGCGCCCCCGGATGCTGCGGAAGCTGGTGGCGTCGCCGCCGTCGCCGTGCATGACGATGGCGTCGTAGTAGATGAACTGGCCGAGGGTGCCGACGCCGTCGGACTTGCCCTGCTTGACGGAGGGGTTGAAGTAGACCCGGTCGCGCTCGTGGTCCTGGGCCTTCTTGAACTCGGTGTCCTGGGCCGCCTTCGCCCAGTCCCGGGTGAAGTTCGGGTCCAGGCCGGCGTGCGAGTCGCTGCCGTCGACCCGGCGCAGGGCGGGCAGGTACGTGGCGAGCACGTTCCCCGGCTTGACCTGGGTGTAGTGCTCGACGAGGTCGAGCATGTCGCCGGTGCCGGAACAGAAGCCGATGATCCCGGCCGTGTAGCCGCGGCCGTCGCCGATGTCCTCGATGTACTTGTACTGCGCCTTCCAGTCCAGGGAGGAGTTCTCCGCGCTGGAGACGATCCGCATGGCGATGTCCTTCTTCGCCGGATCGTCGAGCCCGGTCGCCGCGGCCGCGGCGGCCGGTGCCCCGGAGACGGCGGGCCCGGACGCGGGGGCGGTCGCGTGGGCGGTGGGCGGTACGGCGAGGAGCGTGCCGCCGAGGACGACGGCGAGCGCCCATGACGTGCGCTGGGGGGTGAACACGATGCCTCCGTGGGGTAGTTGAGGCGTTCCCGAGTGTGTTAGGAAACTTTACTACCAGATCGGGCGGCTCCTCAAGGCCCCCGGAATCACTTCCGCCGAATCCTTTCCGCCGACGACCAATCCGGCGGGGCACGGGCTCCGAAGCAAGGAGTGTCCGCCGCGCGCGCCCGCGCCCGTCGAACCGTCCCGCCCGTCGAACCGTCCCGCTCGCCCGCTCAGCCGCCCGCCCGCAGTGAAGGAACAGCCATGACGCATACGCGTATCCGCCCGCCGGCCACCCCGGGGACGGCGGCGTGAGGCAGCAGACGGCGTTCGGCGCGCCGGACCGCTCCGGCGCCCCCGACCTTCCCGCACTCATGGAACGCGTCGCCCGCGGCGACGAGGACGCCTTCGCCGCGCTCTACGACGTGGTCGCGGGCCCCGTCTTCGGCATCGCGGTCAAGGTCCTGCGGGACCGGGCCCAGTCGGAGGAGGTCGCCCAGGAGGTGATGATCGACGTGTGGCGCCAGGCACCGCGCTACCGGGCCGACAAGGGCTCCGTCATGACCTGGGTGATGACCATCGCCCACCGCCGCGCCGTGGACCGGGTCCGCTCGGCCCAGGCCGCCGCGGCCCGCGAGCAGGACACCGCCGCCCGCGAGCACAAGCGCCCGTACGACGAGGTCAGCGAGCAGGTCGAGATCCGGCTGGAGAGCGAGCAGGTGCGCCGCTGCGTGCGCGGCCTGACCGAGCTGCAGCGCCAGGCCGTCACCCTCGCCTACTACGGGGGCCTCACCTACCGCGAGGTCGCCGAGACCCTGGACACCCCCTTGCCCACGATCAAGACACGCCTGCGCGACGGTCTCATCCGGCTGCGCGACTGCATGGGGGTGACCGCATGACCACCGACTCCGACCACCTGCACGCCCTGTCGGGCGCGTACGCCGTGAACGCGCTGGAGCCCGGCGAACGGGACGCGTTCGCGCGCCACCTGACGCGGTGCCCGGGGTGCGAGCAGGACGTACGGGAGTTCTCCGCGACCGCGGCCCGGCTCGGCTCGGCGGTCGCGCTGGCGCCGCCGCCGGCGATGCGCACCGAGGTCCTGGCCCGGATCGACACGGTACGCCAGCTGCCCCCGGCCCGGCGCGGCATGGTCGCGCTGCGGCGGCGGGCGCTCCCGCTGGCGCTCGCTGCGTGCCTGGCCGGCGGACTGGCCGGGGGCCTCGCCCTGGGCGGTGCGGCCCTGTGGTCCGGCGAGGAGTCCCCGCGGCCGGACCGGGCCCTCCAGGACCTGGCGTCGGTGATCACGGCCCCCGACGCCCGTACGGTGTCCGGCCGGTCGCCCGGCGGCGCCACGGCGACGGTGGTGCTCTCCGCGCGGCAGGACCGGGCCGTGTTCCTCGGCTCGGGGCTGCCGCCCGCGCCGGAGGGCAAGACGTACCAGCTGTGGTTCGCGGACGGTTCCGCGATGCGGCCGGCCGGGCTGCTCGCCGGCGACGGCGGCACCCTGATGACCGGCTCTCCGGGCCGGGCCTCGGCGGTCGGCCTGACGCTGGAGCCGGCGGGCGGATCGGCGCAGCCGACGACGGCTCCGGTGATGCTGATGGCCCTGACCGCCTGACGGGGCGGGCGGCGCGTTGGGGCGCGCCGCCCGCCGGGGTCGTCAGAGCCAGCCGTTGCGGCGGAAACCCCGGTGGATGGCGAAGCAGGCGAGCGCCATGACCCCGAGGACGAGCGGGTACCCGTAGGTCCAGTGCAGTTCGGGCATGTGGTCGAAGTTCATGCCGTAGACCCCGCAGACCATGGTGGGCACGGCCACGATCGCCGCCCAGGCCGTGATCTTGCGCATGTCCTCGTTCTGCGCCACGGTCACCTGCGCGAGGTGCGCCTGGAGGATGGAGTCCAGCAAGTTGTCGTATGCCGAGATCTGATCGGTGGCCCGGGTCAGGTGGTCGGCCACGTCCCTGAAGTACGTGCGGATCTCCGGCGGGATGACCGGTATCGGCTGCGTGGCCAGCTGGGTGAGCGGGCGGCCGAGCGGCGCCACCGCCCGCCGCAGCTCCAGCAGTTCGCGCTTGAGCTGGTAGATCCGGCCCGCGTCGCCGCGGCCCCCGTACTCGCTGAACACGGCGGTCTCGACGGCGTCGATGTCGTTCTGCACGGCGTCCGTCACGGCCAGGTAGTCGTCGACGACGTGGTCGGCCATGGCGTGCAGGACGGCCGCCGGCCCCTTCGCGAGCAGGCCCGGGGAGGCTTCCAGCTCCTCGCGGACCGGGCCGAGTGTGCCGCGGCCGCCGTGCCGGATGGTGATGACGAAGTCGTCGCCGGTGAACGCCATCAGCTCGCCGGTCTCCACCACCTCACTGGTGGACGTCAGTTCCTCGTGCTCGACGTAGCGCACGGTCTTGAAGACGGAGAACAGGATGTCGTCGTACCGCTCGACCTTGGGCCGCTGGTGGGCGTTGACGGCGTCCTCGACGGCGAGCGGGTGCAGGCCGAACAGCTCCGCGAGCCCGGTGAGTTCCTCCTGCGCCGGCTCGTGCAGGCCGATCCACACGAAGCCGCGGCCCGTCTTGCGGACCCGGCGCAGCGCCTCCTCGGCCTCCGAGCAGCCGTCCTGGCGTACGCCGTCCTGGTAGACGACGCAGTTGACGACCGCGCTGCCGAGCGGGGAGCGGGCGGGGTGGCTGAGGTCGACGGCCCGCCGGTAGCCGCGGCGCACGGCCCGGCGCAGGCTGCTGAACATGGACAACGGCTTTCTCCCCTTCGGCGGATCACCGGCAAGTGTGCCACCGCCGCCGCCCCCTTCCGACGGGCCTCGTCCGTCTCCGGGGCCGTCTCCGCCCGGGAGCCGGTCCGGGGGCCGGGCAGGGCGCCGGGCAGGGCGCCGGGCAGAGACCGGTCCGGGCAGCGGTCCGGGCGCCCGTCAGAACGCCCGTCAGAACGCCGGAATCACACCCGGTCGATGAACACGCTGGTGGACTTCACCCGGGCCGTCGCCCGCGCGCCGACCACGAGCCCGAGCTCCTCCACCGCCTCCCGCGTCAGCAGCGACACGACCCGGTGCGGTCCGGCCTGGATCTCGACCTGCGCGTCGACCGTCCCGAGCTTCACCCCGGTGACGATCCCCGGGAAGGCGTTGCGGGCCGAGGTGTACGGGGTCTCCTCACCGCCCTCGGCGCCCTCCTGCGCCACCCGCACGCAGAACGCCGCCAGGTCCGGCCCCTCCACCATCCGGCGAGCCCCCTCCCGGCGGGTGGGGAACCGTTCCGCGTCCGCCCAGCGGCGCGCCGTGTCGACGCTCACGCCGAGCAGCCGCGCCGCCTGACCGATCGTGTAGGACTCCATGGCCCGCAGCTTAGGTCCTGTCCGGCGAAGGCCGGCGCAGCGCCTCCCCGGCCGCCTCCGCGATGACCTCGGCCACCATCGACAGGACCGGCGAGTCCAGCTTCCACTGCTGCCAGTACAGCGGCAGGTCCATCGGCCGCCGCGGTGCCAGCAGCACCAGCTGCCCCGTCCGTACCAGCGGCCGCGCCTGCGTCTCCGGCACCAGCCCCCAGCCCAGCCCGGCGACCACGGCGTCGCGGAACCCCTCCGACGTCGGCATGTAGTGCCGCACCGGCCCCGCCCCGGCCGCCGCGTCCCCGGTGAGCGACCGGACGAACGCGTCCTGGAGGTCGTCCCGCCGGTCGAAGGCGATGCTCGGCGCCTCCCGGAGGTCCCGCTCCAGCGTCCCCGTCAGGTACCGGGCCGCGAACCCCGGACTCGCCGCCGGCAGGTACCTCGCCTGCCCCAGCCTCCGCACGGTGCATCCCGCCACCGGGTCCGGCGAGGAGGTCACCGCCGCCATCACCTGCCCCTCCCGCAGCAGAGCCGTCGTGTGCGACTCGTCCTCGCGGTACAGCTCGAAGCAGACCGGCGGATCCTGCGGCACCCGGGCCAGCGCGGGCAGGAACCAGATGGCGAGGGAGTCCGCGTTCACCGCGATCGGCAGCCTGACCGGGCCCGCCCCGTCGGACATGCCCAGCTCGGCCCGCGCGTCCCGTTCCAGCCGGGACAGCTGCCGCGCGAAGCGGACGACCACCTCCCCGGACTCCGTCGCCCGCACCGGCTTCGTCCGCATCAGCAGGACCCGGCCCGTCCGCTGCTCCAGCGCCTTGACCCGCTGGCTCACCGCCGAGGGCGTCACGTGCAGGGCGGCCGCCGCCGCGTCGAAGGTGCCCTCGTCGACCACCGCCAGCAGCGTCCGGACCTGGTCCAGGGGAAGTTCTTCCATCACGAACGCTAAGGGTACGTAAAAATCTTTAGCTGTACTGAAATGTATGCGCTGTTTACGGTCGGTGTCATGACACACGGCATCATCACGGCGGCCCTCGCCGGCTTCGGCACCGGCCTCTCGCTCATCATGGCCATCGGCGCGCAGAACGCGTTCGTCCTCCGCCAGGGGGCCCGCCGCCACGCCGTCCTCCCGGTCGTCGCCATCTGCGCGGTCTCCGACGCCCTGCTGATCACCCTCGGTGTCGCCGGTGTCGGCGCCTTCGTGACGGCCTGGCCCGCCGCCCTGACCGTCGTCGGCCTGGCGGGCGGGACGTTCCTCATCGGGTACGGGGTCCTCGCCGCCCGCCGCGTCCTGTATCCCGCCCCGGGCGCCGCCCTCACCGCCGACGGGGCCGCGCCCGCTCCCGGCTCGGCGCGCCGCGCCGTCCTGACCTGCCTGGCCATGACCTGGCTCAACCCGCACGTCTACCTGGACACCGTGCTGCTCGTCGGATCCCTCGCGGCCGACCGGGGCGACCTGCGCTGGGTGTTCGGCATCGGGGCCGCCGTGTCCAGCCTGGCCTGGTTCGGCGCCCTGGGCTACGGCGCCCGCCTCCTCAGCGGTCTGCTCTCCCGTCCCGCGGCCTGGCGGGTCCTCGACGGCTTCGTCGCGGTGACCATGGTCACCATGGGCGGACTCCTGCTGGCCCGCGCCTGACCGGGCCGCCGGGCCCGGCGGTGTACGGGGCCGCGCCGCCGACGGCCGGCGGGGCGTGTCAGCGCCGGCGACCGGACCGCGTACCGGGCATAGTGCTGGCCTGTCCGCCGCCGACCACTCCGGGGAGTCCCGTGACCGCCGAACCCGACCGCCCCTCCCCCGACGCGGTGCGCGCGGACCGCGCCGCCCGGCCGTCCCCGCTCGTGACCGCCGCCGCCGTCGTGCTGGACGTGCGCGGCCGGGTCCTCGTCCCGGCCGGCGCGGACCCGTCGCAGGGCGGCCCGGAGCTGCCCGGCGGCCCGGTCGGGGAGCACGAGACCCCCGAGGAGGGCCTGGCCCGGCTGCTGGCGCAGGACCCGGGCCTGCGCGCGCCGGTCGGCCGGCTGCTGGCCGTCGACTCCCGGCCCGCCGGCCCGCACGGCCGCTCCCTCGTCGTCCACGTCCACCTCGTCGGCCCGCTCGCGCCCGAGGCGGCCGCGGCGCTCCCGGCCCCGGCCGACGGCACCGTCGGCCCCCGGTGGCTGCCGCCGGACGAGGCGTACGGGGTCCTCACCGGCCGCGGCGCGTCCCGGCTGCGCGCCGCGCTGGCGGCGCTGTACACGGGCTCGTTCGCCCACCTCGCCGACGGCGTTCCGCAGCCGGGCTCCCCGGCCGGACTGGACCCGGACCGCCGTGCGGCCCTGGAACACTCCGGAGCGCTCGACTCCGCCAGCCACCGGGCCAACCGCCCCAAGTCCCTCACCGCGGCGAGCGTCCTGTTCACCGGGCCGGACGGCGGCGTCCTGCTCGTACGGCCCGCGTACGGCAGGCCCGGCCGCCACCAGTTGCCGGGCGGCGGGGTCGACAGCGACCTCGGCGAGACCCCGCGCGCCGCGGCCCGCCGGGAGGTCCTGGAGGAACTCGGCCTGGACATCGCCCCCGGCCGGCTCCTCGCCGTGAACTGGTCGCACAAGCCGGGGCGTCCGGCCCGGATCCGGTTCCTCTACGACGGCGGGGTCCTCGGCTCCCCCGCCCTGGCCCGCGTCCGGGTGCCCCCCGCCGAACTCGACGGGTGGCGCACGGCGGCCCCGGCGGAGCTGCGCTCCCTGGTCGCGCCCTCGCTGCGCCGTCAGATCAAGGCCGGCCTGTCCGCGCGCGAGAGCGGCTCCGGCCCCCTCGAACTGCACGCGGGCCGCCCCGCCCGGAACGCGGAGGAGGCAGCCCGGGACCGCTGAGCACGCGGGCCCGCAGGGACGCATGCGGGCGATGTGCGCGCCGCATTCGGACGTGTCACGCTGGTCCGGACGAGTGGAGGGGCCGGATCGGGGCCGCCCACGGCAGCCGCCGAGCGCCGGGTTACGACCGGGCGGCACACCGGGACCGCCGACAGAACGGGGCGTGCTGTGGTGCGAGGAAAGCGTTCCGTCCCGGCCCGCTCCGGGACCGCCCGTACCCCGTCCCTCGGACGCCGCTCGGCCGGCGCGCTCTGCGCCCTGCTGCTCGTGGCACTGGCTCCCGGCACGGCCGTCGCCGCGACGCCGTCACCGTCCGACGAGGCCGGGGCCGGAGGGCTCGACCCGCGGATCACGGAGATCATGCGGAAGCCGGAGTACCGCAACGCCCAGTGGGGCCTGCTCCAGAGCGACCCGGCGAACGGCCGGGTGACGCACAGCCGGTTCCCCGATCAGTTCTTCATCCCGGGCTCGACGGCCAAGCTGTTCAGCGTCTCCGGGCCGTGGGACACGCTCGGCGGCGGCCACCGCTTCGAGACTCCCGTCTACGCGGTGGGCCGGCGCAGCGGGAGCACCCTGACCGGCGACCTCGCCCTCGTCGCGCAGGGCGACCTCACCATGGGCGGGCGCACCCGCCCGGACGGCACGGTCGCCTTCACCGACCTGGACCACACGTACGCCAACGACTTCCCCGGCGCCACGCTGACACCGCAGAACCCGCTGGCCGGAATCGACCTGCTCGCGCGGCAGGTGAGACGGTCGGGGATCACCCGCGTCGAAGGCGACGTGATCGTGGACGACCGCCTCTTCCAGCCCGAGCCGGTCCTCGACCCCACTCCGACGCCGCTGATCATCAACGACAACCTCATCGACCTGCTGACGACCCCCGGCGACCGCGCAGGAGCACCGGTGCGCCTCGACTGGCGGCCGAAGGCCGCCCCGTACCGCGTCACCTCCACGGTGAAGACCGTGGAGGCGGGGAAGCCGACCGCCATCGCGGTGACGGCGTCGGCCGACGGCACCCGGATCGGCCTGTCCGGGACGATCGCGGCGGGCTCCGCCCCGCTGCTGCGGGTGTCCCCGATCGCCGACCCGGCGGCCTTCGGCCGCACCGCCCTGATCGAGGCCCTCGAACGGGCCGGGGTCGAGGTCACCGCGGAGCCGGCGGGCCCCAACCCGGCCGCGGGGCTGCCGGCTTCTTACGGGAAGGACGACCGCGTGGCCGTGTACACCTCCCCGCCGTACGCCGACTACGCCGAGCTGATCCTCAAGGTCAGCCACAACCTCGGGGCCAACCTCGGCATCTGCCTGATGGCGGTCGAGGCGGGCAGCCGGCAGTGCATGGACGGCTTCCCCGTGCTGGCCCGGTTCCTGGACCGCGCGGGCGTCGACCGCGAGCAGGTGGAACTCCTGGACGGCCGGGGCGGCAACCCCGTGGACCGGGCGACACCGCGGGCCGAGGTGCAGATGCTGACGTACTGGACGCGCACGCCCGAGGCGCGGCGCTTCCGGGAGGCGCTGCCGGTCCTCGGCGTCGACGGCCTGCTGGCCGGCAACTGCCGCGACTGCCCGGCGCGCGGAAAGGTGTTCGCCAAGACCGGCGCCGCCGTCGGGCTGGACGCGCTCAACGACCGGCTCGGCGCGGGAGCCATCACGATCGCGGGCTATCTGGACCGGGGTGACGGCCGCTTCGACACCTTCTACGTCGGCGTCAACGGCGCCTCCACCCCGACGGCCGACCCCGCGGGCGTCCTGGCCATCGCCAACGACCTGGCCATGATCTCCGCCTACCTCCAGGAGTCGGCCGTACGGGGCACGGACCGGGGAGAGTAGCGCCCGGCGGCGCCGCACGCCCCGCGCCGCACGCCCCGCGCCGCACGCCCCGCGGCGCACGGACGGCTCCGGGAGCCGTCCGTGCGCGTGGTGGTGCGGGTGGCGGGATCCGTCCGGCCTCAGGGGGCCATCTCGTACGTCCCGGCCAGCGCCTGCACGCGGTCCCAGACGCGGGCGGAGCGGTCGGCGTCGACGACCGGGCGGCGGACCGCGCCGAGCGCCCAGGTCTGCTGCTCCGCGGTGGCCGAGTCCTTGCCGTGGAGCTCGACGGCGTGCGCGGAGAAGTCCCGTACGAGGACGGCGAACAGCTCGTCCAGCACGTCCTCGTCCAGACCGGTCAGGGCGGCCTGCTCCAGGATCAGCTGGCCGTGGACGACGAGCGCGAACAGCTGGCCCACGGCCAGAAGGAGGTCGAGGTCGCGGCTCTGCTCCTCGTCCGGGGCGGCCGTGGTGACGAACGCGCACAGGGCGTCGGCCTGCTCGCGGAAGCGGCCGACGTTGGGGAGGGCGGCGTACGCGTCGAAGGCCGGGCGCCAGTCGTGGAAGCGTACGGAGCCGAGGCCGCGGGCCGGGCCCTGGCGGAAGAGGAAGCCGTCGTCGGCCGCGTCGAGGCGGGTGGGCACCGGGGCGTAGTCCGCCGGGTCCAGGAGGTGGTTGCGCAGGAACTTCAGGATGAGGGCGAGGTTGACGTGGACCGTGCCCTCCAGCTTGGGCAGCCCGCGGATCTCGACGGCCGCCTGGGCGAAGTAGGTGTCCTTCTCGAAGCCCTTGGCCGCGATGACGTCCCAGAGCAGGTCGATGACCTTCTCGCCCTCCGTGGTCACCTTCATCTTGGTCATCGGGTTGAACAGCAGGTAGCGGCGGTCGTCGGGTCCCGCGGAGCGGAAGTAGTCGACGGCGCGGTCGCTGAACAGCTTCATCCCGACGAGGCGGACGTAGGCGTCGGCCAGTTCCCGGCGCACGTGCGGGAAGGCGGTGACGGGGCGGCCGTAGAGGACGCGGCCGTGGGCGTGGGTGACGGCCTCGTACATCGCGTGCTCGCAGATGCCGATCGAGGCGGTGCAGAGGTTGAACTTGCCGACGTTGACGGTGTTCAGGGCGGCGTCGAAGGCGGCGCGGCCGGTGTGCAGGACGTCGTCGGGACCGACCGGGTAGTCCGTGAGGCGGAACTCGCTCACGTACTTGGAGGAGTCGACGACGTTCTTCACGAGGCCGTACGCCGGGTGGCGGCTGTCGGCGGCGAAGAAGACGTAACCGTCGGGACCCTCGACGTCGGTGCGGCGGCCGAAGACGGAGACCAGGCCGGCGGCGTTGCCGTTGCCGATGTAGTACTTGGAGCCGCTCGCGCGGAAGCCGCCGTCGTCGTCGGGCTCCAGCAGCATGTCCGTGGAGTAGATGTCGGCGCCGTGGGTCTTCTCCGACAGACCGAAGGCGAACACCTCGCCCTGTGCCAGGAGTTCGGCGGCGCGCTCGCGGGCGGCCGCGTTGTCGCTCTGCCAGACCGGGCCGAGGCCGAGGATGGTGACCTGCCACGCGTACCAGTAGTCGAGGCCGTAGAAGCCGAAGATCTCGTTGAGGGCGGCGATCCGCGCGGTGTCCCAGCGCTGGTCCGTCTCCCCCTCGGCGGCGGCCGCCGCCGGGGTCAGGAACGTGGCGAAGAGCCCCTCCTTCGCCGAGAACGCGAGGAAGTCGGCCAGCCAGGCGCGGGAGCGGTAGTCCTCGATCAGCCTGCGCTTGCCGCGGCCCTCGAACCAGTCGACGGTGGCGCGCAGCAGCCTGCGGGTCTCGGGGTCGAAGTGGGCGGGGTCGTAGGTGCGCGGGTTGAACAGCAGGGCGTCGGTCATGGCGTTCGCCTTTCGGGGTCGAGGGCCGGGAGGGGGCCGGGCCGGGGGCCGGCGGGGGGCGCCGGCGGGGGGACTGCGGGGGAGAGGGGAACGGCGGGGTGCCGGGTCAGCGCCCGGCGAGCCGGTGGAGCGTGTCGAGTACGTCCTGGAGCCAGGCGAGCGTCATCCGCTCGTAGGCGATGCCGCCGCGGAGCACGACGTGCTGGAGCTCCTGACCGGCGTCGGGCCGTGCGGGAGCGTCCGGGCCCGTGAAGTCGCGCAGCTCCCCCGCGAGGTAGTGCGTGAGCCGGTCGGCGTGTGCCCGGTGGTGCCGTTCGACCTCGTGGATCAGCGCGGCCGGGTCGTCGAAGGCCGCGCCGCGGATCTTCACCGCCAGCTCGTGCCGGACGCTGTCGGGCTGGATCGGCTCGTGGAGCCAGGCGGCGAGGACGGCCCGGCCCGTCTCGGTGACGGAGTGCTCCCTCTTGTCCGGCCTCGCCTGCTGCGCCACCTCGCGGACGTCGACCCAGCCGTCTGCCTCCATGCGCTTGAGCACGCGGTAGATCTGCTGGTGGGTCGCGGTCCAGAAGTAGCCGATGGACCGGTCGAAGCGCCGGGCCAGCTCGTAACCGGAGCCCGGCCGCTCCAGCAGGGAGACGAGGATCGCGTGCTCAATCGCCATGCCCCGATCCTTCTATGCAACTCGGTGCATAGACAAGCACAGCCGCCCCGGTGAGACGCGGCTCACCCGGTGCGGAGGCGGAGCCCCGGGGCGGAGCGGGCGCGCGGGGCGGGGGCCGCGAACCGGCCGGGAGCGCTCAGCCCGTTCTGTGGAACGTACGGTAGGCGGCCGCCACTTTGGTGAGCCAGGCGACTTCCGCGCTGAAGTTGTCCGTATCGCGGTCGTCGAACGCGCCGACGTCCTTGTTGTCGTGCGGGACGGTGCCGGTGCGCTTGGCGAGCAGGGCCCGTTTGATCTGGGCGGCTTCCGTGAACGCCTGCCGCGACTCCTCGCTCGTCCCGGCGCCGCCGTCGACCGTGCGGTCGATGTACGGGCGCAGGTCCCGCCAGCCGTCCCGTATCTCCACGGTCCGCCGGTGGAGCCGGTAATCGAGGTCGGAGAACGAAGCACCCGGCGGTTCCAGGGCGATGTCCGGGCAGGACTCGTACAGGTCCCGCCACAGCGGGTAGAGCGCCCGGTAGGACCGGTAGGTGCGGAACCACTCCAGGACCCTCGCGGCGGAGGGGGCCCAGGACGGCATGGCCAGGCTCAGCGAGAGGGTGACGATCCCCAGGGCGTTGAGGACGGAGGCGACGGCCTCCTTCGCCGCCCCGATCTCGACCCCGGCGGCGATGGTGAGCACGTTGACCGTCCGGACCAGGCCGTACAGGAGCAGGATCGCCGCCGCGAGGGACAGCACGCGCAGGGCCCGCCGCAGCGGCGCGTTGTCGGTCATCCGGATGCAGGGGCCGCACTGGCGGAACATCGTGACGCAGGGGATCGCCTGGGAGGCCATGAAGGCCAGGAGGTACGCCAGGAGCAGCGGATCGCCGCTGCCGTCGAAGTCCAGCGGGGCACGGACGGGGCCGCCGGCGAGGAAGAACAGGGCCGTCAGGAGCACGTCGAGGGCGATGCCGGTGGCCACCCAGAACCGCGTCTTGCGCGCCGCCTCCTCACCGACGGCCGCCCACCTCAGCAGGATGACCTGCGCGCTGACGCAGAAGGCGACCGCCGACAGGTGCATGAGGAGGATGGCGAGGTTCCCGACGCAGAGGAGGCTCGCGCTCTCCATCGCGACGGCGCCCATCGTGAAGGTGAGGCACTGGAACAGCAGGGTCGTGATCAGCGTGCGGTAGCCGACGTCGTTCCAGCCGCGCCGTCCCTGCCACAGCCGGTAGGCGAGTGCGGCGTACGACGCGAGCGCCGCGATGACGAAGCAGAAGGTTCTGGTGGTGTTCACGTCCTGGTTTCCTACGGGTACGGCACAAGCGGCGAACGGTACGGCGGGAGTGGCGGCCGTAATGGCTCTGGCGGAACCGAGCAGGAGATCGAGGACGGGGACGGGGACGGGGACGGGGACGGGGACGGGGACGGGGACGGGGACGGGGACGGGGACGGGATCATCATGGAAGCATGACCGACGGCGTTTCCCGACGCGGAGTCGGCATGTGCCCGGGCCGCCTCGCCCGGGCACCGCGCCGCGTACGGCCCGCCCCCTTCAGGCACCGGGGGCGAGCGCCACGGTCACACCGCGCCTCCGAGCAGGGGCCGCCGGAGCCCGTCCCGTGCCTGCGCCTGCGCCTGCCTGACGACGGCAGCGCCGTCGCTGATGTGCAGGACCGCGTCGGCCGTGTCGAGCGTCGGGCGGTCGAGGGGGAAGTAGCCCTGCCGGGGATGGGTGTCGGTCCGCGTACGGGCGGGGGCGGCCTCGATCACCGTGGTCAGGCCCCAGGTGTCGGTACGGCTCTGGAGGGAGCCCTCGTACGTGTCGGGCTCGGGGTCCTGGAGTCCGAGGGCCCCGCTGCGGCCCAGGCTGCCGGCGACGAAGGTGTACTGGTCGCCCAGCAGGGATCCCACGATGGTGCCGGCTCCGGACCAGGTGACGTCCATGTCCCCCTGGCTCCAGGCGCTCCGGTGGCGCTGGAGGTGGAGATTGTGGGCGAAGACCAGGGTCGGGCCCCGCCGCGCCTCGGTGCTGCGGATGTCGAGCAGGTTCTCGGCCATGAGCGCGTCCCGGACGCCGAGCAGGCGGGAGAGCCGTGTGCCGGCGTCGAGGCGCTCCGCCGCCTGGCGGTGGTAGCGCAGCAGGCCGAGGCCGGCGTAGAGGTGCGTCTTGGCTCGGAGCCACTCGGCGAGCGGGGTGGCCTCGGCCGGTCGCGGTGCGCGTGCGTGGAGCAGGGTGACCATGTCCTCGGCGATCCTGAGCAGGCTGTCGGCCTCCGCTGTGGCGCCGATCGACGCCTCGGGGTCCATGACCGCCTCCGTTCGGCTCCAGCGCTCGTCGTCGCCGAGCAGGTGCCGGAGGTCGAGGTCGAGGCGCAGGTAGTCGCGGACGTGCTCGAGATGGCGCCGTGGGCTGGGCGCGCTGGCGTTCTCCGTCGGGGTGTCGAACCCGTGGAAGGCCAGCCGCTCCCCCGGCGGTCGGTTCGCGTTGCGGTCGCGCATCCAGCTGATCAGCCGCCGGTTGTGCTCCAGCTCGCCGAAGTCGTGGGAGAAGCCCTCGCGCATCACCGCGTCGAGGCTTCCGGTCGCGCCCTGCACGAACTCGTTCACACGGAGCGCGGCCACCCGGTCGGTTTCGAGGGCGACCGACCGGAAGCCGCGGTCGGCCAGTTGAGCGAGCAGTTCGTTGCGGACCCACCCGAAGGCGTGTTCCTGGTGCGTCGGCTCGCCGAGTGCCAGTACGCCACATGAGGCCGTGACGAGGCCGTGAATGTCCTGTCTCATGTGTCTCAATTGAATCATTGAGAGGACGGTTGAGACTTGGGAGAGCCAGGTCCCCTGACTGCACCGCCCATGAGGTCCGCGAGTCTCAAACCGGTGAACAGCCGGTGGCCATCCCTCCCAATGCGAGGACCCCTGGTCCGGGCGCGGCGGGGACGGGGCCGGGTCCGGGGCCGGGTCCGGGGTCCGGGGGGAGGAAGGCCATGTACCGGGCGCAGAGCCCGGCGGCGTTCAGCATCGCGAGCCCCCGGGCCGTCAGCCGGTGCCGCCAGTCGTCGAGGGCGCCGGACAGCGCCTCTGTGCCGCCGGCGGTACGGATCTGCCGGACGACGGTGGCGATGTGGGCCAGCGGATACCCGCCGCGCCGCAGGAGGTGGGCGAGTTCGGCGTCGCGGACGTCGTCGGCGCCGAACGTGCGGTGGGCGGTGACCGGGGTGCGGGCGGGGTCGAGGATGCCCGCCTCTTCCCAGTTGCGGAGGGTCGCCGCGGTGACGCGCAGGCGCCGGGCGAGTTCTCCGATGCTGAGCGCTCGGGCGCCCGCGGGCCCGTCAGCGGTGGTGCCCGGGCCGGCCGCCAGGTTCTCCAGGGCCCGCCCGACGACGTCCAGCGTCTCCCGGTCGCGCAGCAGCTGGGCGTGGCCGCGGTCGACGGCCGTCAGCGCGGCGTCCACCTCGCCCGCGTGGAGCGCCGTCATGATCTGCCCGCTCAGGGCGTGGCCGTGGGCCGGAACGAGGGCCAGGTAGGCGCGCAGGGCCGCCGCGTGCGCGGCGGTGTACGTCCGGTAGCCGGCCGGGGTGCGTGCGGCGGGCGGAATCCACCCGGCCTGTTCGTAGTTGCGGACCGCCTGCGTCGAGATGCCGTGCTCGCGGGCGAGGTCTACCGGGCGCAGGTGATCCATGGCTTGAGACTTTAGCGAACGACACCCGGCACGGTCCGGGGCAAGCCTCAACGTCTCGCGGCCATCCGCTGGAGCCATGACGCGGCGGCGCCCCGCCGCAGGGTACGCGCCGCCCGGCCCGGCGCGACCGGGAGGCCCACCTCGCGACCGGGGTGGTGCGGACCTAGGCTGGTCCCGTTGCCCGCGTCCCCGGACGACCGGAGGCCATGCCGTGAAACCAGCCCCCATCCGACTGCGCCGGGCCTGCGCCGCCGCGGCAGCGGCAGGCGTGCTCGTGGCCCCGGCGATCGGGGGATCCGCGTACGGGGCGTCGCCCCAGGCGCTGTCCGCCCCCGCGGCGGCGACCCCCGCTCCGTCCACCACACCGGCCGCCGACACCGACTTCGCGCGTCTGACGCCGGCCGTCGCGGCGCGACTGGACGCGGCCGTGCGCCGCGTCATGCGCGAGACGGGGGTCCCGGGCGTGACCGTGGGGCTGTGGGCCCCCGGCAAGGGGAGCTACGTCAAGTCCTTCGGCGTGGCGGACAAGGCGAGCGGTACGCCCATGACGACCGGACTGCACGTGCGGATCGGGAGCGAGACCAAGACGTTCACGGTCACGGCCCTGCTCCAGCTGGTCGACCGGGGAAAGGTGCGGCTGGACGACCCCGTCTCCAGGTACGTGGCGGGAGTTCCGAACGGGGACCGCATCACCCTGCGCCAACTGGCGGGCATGCGCAGCGGACTCTTCAACTACAGCATGGACGAGGGCTTCATCAAGAAGTTCGAAGCCGATCCGGAACAGACCTTCCTGCCGCGGCAGTTGCTCGACTATTCCTTCAAGCATCCCGCGCTCTTCCCGCCCGGCACGGAGTTCGACTACTCCAACACCAACCTGATCCTGCTCGGCCTGGTGGTGGAGAGGGTCACGGGCCGGCCGCTCCACGAGGTCGTGAAGCAGGACGTGCTGGAAGAGGCCGGGCTCCGCGAGACGGTCTTCCCCACGGGCCCCGAGCTGCCCGCTCCGTACGCACAGGGCTACACGAACCAGACGGCCTCCGGTGCGATCGAGGACGCGACCCACTGGAACCCCTCCTGGGGCTGGGCGGCCGGAGCGATGATCTCCGACCTCCAGGACCTGCGCAGCTGGGCCCGTACGCTCGCCACCGGCACGCTGCTGACGCCGGCGACCCAGGCCGAACGCCTGAAGACCACCCCGATGGACATCCCGGGCGCGGGCTACGGGCTGGGCATCTTCGACGTCCAGGGCTGGATCGGCCACAACGGCTCGCTCCCCGGGTACGAGGTGCTGCCCGTCTACCTCCCGGAGGCGGGGGCCACCATGGTCATCCTCCTCAACACCGACATCCAGCACGAGGGCCAGGAGCCCAGCACCCTCGTCGGGGAGGCGGTCACCGGCATCGTCAGCCCCGGCCACGTGTACCCGGGTCACAAGCCGCTGCCACCGCCGAAGTGACGAGTCCCGCCCGCGATGGGGGGAGCCTTCTCCGCGGCCCGCCGGCTCCCCGCGTAGCCCCCACCCGAGCGGACGCACACCCCGGAAACGGTCAGGGGCCGTATCGGATCTCTCCGATACGGCCCCTGAACTGCGACTCTCTCGAGTCGGGACGACAGGATTTGAACCTGCGACCCCTTGACCCCCAGTCAAGTGCGCTACCAAGCTGCGCCACGTCCCGATGCCCGTTGACCTGGGGTTTCCCCGTGGTTGAACGCGCAGGAGAACAATACCGCACTTCACGTGGTGGCCGCGCGCACCTTTCGGTTTCCCGGTCCGGGGAAACGGGGCCTTGACCTCAAGCTGACTTGAGGTTGCACGATCAGTGCATGACACAGGCAACCGCGGACCCAGGGCTCCGCCACGAAGATCTGGGCCGGCTGATCGCGCTCATGACGGGGGCCGAGAAGCACGGCCCCGCCGCCACCTCCACTCTTGACGTGCTGTGGGTGCTCTACGACCGCGTGCTGCGGGTGACCCCCGGGACCGCCGCGGACGCCGGGCGGGACAGGTTCCTGCTGTCCAAGGGGCACGGGCCCATGGCGTACTACGCCGTACTCGCCGCGAAGGGGTTCTTCCCCGTCGACTGGCTCAGCGGCTTCGGCTCCTACGACTCCCCCCTCGGTCACCACCCGGACCGCACGCTCGTCCCGGGCGTGGAGATCGGCAGCGGCTCGCTCGGACACGGCCTGCCCCTCGCCGTGGGCAGCGCGCTCGGTCTGCGCGCGCAGGGGCTCGGCGAACCGGCGGTGTGGGTGCTGATCGGGGACGCGGAGCTGGACGAGGGCAGCAACCACGAGGCGCTCGCCTACGCCGGCTCGGCCGGGCTGGAGCGGCTGCACACCGTGGTGATCGACAACGACTCCGCCACGCACGGCTGGCCCGGCGGCATCGCCTCCCGCTTCGAGGCGTCCGGCTGGTCCGCGGTGACGGTGGACGGGCGGGACCACGCGGCCCTGGCGGCCGCCTTCACCGCACCGCACCCCGGACGGCCGCACGTCGTGGTCGCCCGCGTCGAGAAGAAGTAGGGACAGCCATGGACACCATGCGGGAACGGTTCATCTCGGTCACGTCGCGCCTCCTCGACGAGGACCCGCGGCTGGCGGTCGTGCTGGCCGAGATCTCGATGGACGGGTTCCGGCCCGCCCAGCGCCGCCATCCGGACCGGGTCGTCAACGTCGGCATCCGGGAACAGCTCCTGGTCGGCGTCGGCGGCGGGCTGGCCCTGACCGGGCTGCGCCCCGTCATGCACACCTTCGCCAGCTTCCTCGTGGAGCGGCCGTTCGAACAGCTCAAGCTGGACTTCGGCCATCAGGACACGGGCGGCGTCCTGGTCAGCGCGAGCGCGAGCTACGACTGGCCGGCCGGCGGGTTCACCCACATGGCACCGGGCGACGTCGCCCTCCTGGACACCCTGGACGGCTGGACCGTCCACGTCCCGGGCCACCCCGACGAGGCCGAGGCACTGCTGCGCCGGGCGTACGCCGCCGGGGACGACAAGGTGTACGTACGCCTCTCCGAGCAGTCGAACGCGGCGCCCCACCCGGTGGACGGCCCGCGCCTGCGGACCGTACGGGAGGGCCGCGCGGGCGTGGTGGTCGCCGTGGGTCCGCTGCTCGACAACGTGCTGGCCGCCACCGAGGGGCTCGACCTGACGGTGCTGTACGCGGCCACGGTGCGGCCCTTCGACGACGCGGCGCTGCGGGAGGCCGTCGGGCGGTCCGCGCCCGCCGTGGTACTCGTCGAGCCCTACCTCGCCGGCACTTCGGCGGCCGCCGCGGGCGGCGCCCTGGCGCACGTGCCGCACCGGGTGCTGGGGCTGGGCGTCGGCCGGGCCGAACTGCGGCGCTACGGCACGGTGCGGGAGCACACCGCCGCACACGGGCTGGACCCGTACGCCCTGCGGGAGCGGATCACCGCGTTCCTGCTGCCCGCCGGGGCGACGGGCTAGCCGGTGCCCCGCGTACGGGGGGTGTGGCGTGCGCGCGCGGGCCCGGCGGCCCCGGGATCGCCCCGGGCGTCAGCCGGCGCCCCCGCCCAGTTCGGGATGGGCCGCCGCCAGCCGTTTCGGGGCGGCCTGGAGCCAGGAGTCCGTCAGGATCGCGCGCAGCTCGGTCTCGTCCCCCACGGCCGCGAGACGCACCCGGAGCCACGCGTAGTTGTCGTCGTGGCCCTCGCGGATGAAGAACTTCTCCGGCTCCGCCGCGATCAGTTCGGCCCGGTCCTCCTTGGGGCACTTGACCCCGATCGAGGTGTCGTCGTCCGCCAGCGCGGCGAAGATCTTCCCGCGCACCCGGAAGGTGGGCATGCCCCAGGCCAGCTTCTCGGTGCTCTCCGGGAGCGACAGTGCGAGCGTACGGACGTGCTGGGCGGTCGTGGCCATCCCCGCGGCTCCTCTCCAGACGCAGATCCGGTTCCGGGCGTCCCGTGCCGGGCCCCGTGCCGGATTCCGGCGGCGGACGCCGGAGTCCGGCATCGGGTGGAACCCGGTACGCCGACCGTAGACCCCGCCTCTGACAATCGCCCGCGGCGCGCGCCTCAGCCCGGCCGGTCCTCCCGCTCGTGCACCAGCGCGACGAGTTCGGCCGCCAGTTCCTTGACGGTGGCCAGCCCCTGGGTCCCCCACCGCCGCGGCACCGCGTCCACCGCGCACACCGTGCCGAGCACGATCCCGCGCCGGTCGGTCAGCGGCGCGCCGAGGTAGGTGCGCACCCCGCTCTCGTCGACGACCGCGTTGCCCGCGAAGCGCGCGAAGTCCCGTACGTCCTCCAGGACCAGCGCCCGGCGGCGCACCACCACGTGCGGGCAGTAGCCCTGATCGCGGGCCAGGACGCGCGCCGGATAGCCGCTCTGCGGGGCGTCGGGCGCGTGGTGCAGCCCGGCGAAGAACTGCCGTTCCTCGCCGACGAAGTTGACCCCCGCACGGGGCACGGCCAGTACCTCCGCGACGCGCCGGGCGAAGGCGTCCAGCTCGGCGTCGGTCCGCTCCCCCAGCCCCAGTTCGCGCAGCCGGACGGCGCGGGCCGGCGCCTCCCGGTCCACCGGCGTGAGCAGCAGGTGTCCGGTCGATTCGTAGGACGTCATGGCGGTTCCCCCGACTCCGAAGACGATGATCTGGCTGTGGACGGGTGCTGTTCGGGCGGGCACGCCGGGGTCACAGCCGGTTGCGCAGCCCGTCGAGCACCGCCAGCAGAAGGGACTGGTCGTCGGCGGCGAGCGGGCCGGCGCGGGCCGGGAAGCGCGGGGCGCGGGCCTCCAGGGCCCCGTGTTCCATGAGGTCGGACAGCAGTACCTTCACGACGCCCACCGGCAGCCGCAGCACTCCGGCCACCTCGGCGACCGTGACCGCGGTGGCGCCCGCGCACAGCCGCAGCGCGAGGGTGTGTTCCGGCCCGAGCGGAACGCGCGGGCGTACGCCGGTCGCGGTGACCAGCGACAGCAGGTCGAGCGCGGCGGCGGACCGGGTCCGCCCGCCGCTGGCGGTGTACGGGCGCGTCACCCGGCCCGCCGAATCGTCGAGCAGGGGCGAGTCCCACCCGCTCCCGGCGCCGCTCCCGGCAGCCCCGCCGCCGCCTGCGCCTGTTCCTCCGCCGTACGGGCGTTGCGGCACGCACGCCCCCGGGGTGCGGGTCCTCACGGACCCGGGTCGGCGGCGGGCCGCCGGGGCGGGACCGCCAGGTACGGACGTACGCTCTTGACCAGCATCGCCATCTCGTACCCGAGCACCCCGGCGTCGGCCTCCCGGTCGGCGAGGACCGCGAGGCAGGTTCCGGAGCCGGCCGCCGACACGAACACGAGCGCGGTGTCCAGCTCGACCACCACCTGCCGGACCTCCGCGCCGTCCCCGAAGCGGGAACCGGCGCTGCGGCCCAGCGAGTACAGCCCGGACGCGAGCGCGGCCAAGTGGTCGGCGCTGTCGGCGTCGAGGCCGTATACGCAGCCCACGAGCCCGTCGGCGGTGAGCAGTACGGCGCTGCGCGTGTACGGCACGCGCTGGACCAGGCCGCTGAGCAGCCAGTCCAGGTCCGAGAGCCGGCCGCCGGTCTTCGTCGCCACTTCGCCTCCCATGGGGGTGCGCTCCTTGCTGGGATCAGGGGTCGGGATCATGCCGGGTGCTCCGACTGGGCCAGTCCGAAGCCCCGTTGGAAGGCGGCCATCAGGCCGGGGTCGTGCAGGGGCCGTTCGGTGTCGTCGTCCCGGCGCGGGGCGGGGGCCTCGCGCAACTGCGGGACGAGGTGTTCCTGGGCGCGGCGCCGGGGCAGCGAGGGCCGGTCGCCGCCGTCGCGGGCGGCGGGCACGGTCCGCTCGGCGGGCGCGTACGGGGGCTCGGGAAGCGGTACGGGCACGAGGTCCCCCGGCTCCCCGGTCCACCCGTAAGGGGCCTGGGCCGCGACCCCGGCGAGGGGCTCGTCCCGGAGCTCGTCCCGCGGTCCCGGATCCGCCGTGCCGGGGAGCCCCGACGCGGCATCCCCAGCCGGTTCGGTCCCCCACACGGGCGCGGCACCCCAGGCCGGTTCCGCCTCCCAGGCGGGCGCGGCACCCCAGGCCGGTTCCGCTCCCCGGGCCGGTTCCGCACCCCAGGCCGGTTCCGCTCCCCGGGCCGGTTCCGCACCCCAGGCCGGTTCCGCACCCCAGGCCGGTTCCGCCTGCCCCGCGGGCGCGGCACCCCAGGCCGGTTCCGCCCGCCCCGCGTCCGGGGACCCCTGGCGCGGCGGCCCCACCCGTACCGGCTCCAGGGGCGGCGTCCCGCTCTCCTCGCCGGTCCCCCAGGAGGCCGGCCGGGAGCCGCCCGCCGCGTCGGCGGCGCCCGGCGCCTCCGCGCCCAGCAGCTCCCGCGGCAGCACCAGGACGGCGAGCACACCGCCGTAGATGTTGGACTTGAGCTCGACGGCGATCCCGTGCCGCCGGGCCAGGGCCGCGACGACGAACAGGCCGATCCGCCCGTCGGCGAGCAGGTTCCGGACGCTGATCCGGTCGGGGTCGCCGAGCAGGGCGTTCATCCGGTGCTGCTCCGCGGGCGGCATGCCGAGGCCCCGGTCCTCCACCTCGACCGCGATCCCGGCGGTGACCCGCTCGGCCCGCAGCACCACATCGGTGTCGGGGGCGGAGAACACGGTGGCGTTCTCGACCAGTTCGGCCAGCAGGTGCACCACGTCCGCGACGGCGTGGCCGCGAACGCTGCCGCCGGCCGGGGGCACCACCTTGACCCGGGTGTACTGCTCGACCTCCGCGACCGAGGAGCGGAGCACCTCGCTCAGGTCGACGGGCCGGGTCCACTGGCGGCGCGAGGCCGCGCCGCCGAGCACGGCCAGGTTCTCGGCGTGGCGGCGGATGCGGGTGGCGAGGTGGTCGACGTGGAAGAGATCCTTGAGCAGGTCCGGGTCCTCGACCGTGTCCTCCAGGTCGTCCAGCAGCGAGATCTCCCGGTGGACGAGCGACTGCAGCCGGCGGGCGAGGTTGACGAAGACCTCCACCTTCCGCTCGCTGTCGGAGGGAGCGACCGGGACCGCCAGCCGCACGACGGTCGAGTACGCCTGCTCGCGGGCGACCCTCAGCTCCTGGGAGAGCAGCCAGAACTCGTCCACGCCCGCCGGATCGCCGCCCGGCGGCGGTCCGGCCGGGCCGCCGCGCACCGGGCGCGCCGGGGCCTCCCCGCGCTCCAGCCGGTCGGCGGCGGCCCGCAGTTCCTGCCGCCCGCGCACGCTGGAGCGGCGCAGCGCCTCGCACCGGTCCCGGACCGCCTTGGCGGAGCGCTGGGCTCCGAGGAGGGCCGCCGCGAGGGCGCCGACGAAGAGCAGGGCGCAGCCGGTCAGTACGGGCCACAGCCGGGCGTCCCGCGCGCCCGCTCCCCCGCCGAGCTGGAGGGTGAAGATCACCGCGGCGGCGCCGCTGAGCCCGGCGGCGAGGACGGGCAGCAGGGCGGCACGGACCAGCTGGGGCCTTATCTGCCGGCCCGGACCGGTGACGGCGTGTCTCGACGGGGAGTGGCGGGCGGCGCGAAGTCCGGACATCTGTGTCCTCGGTACGTGGGGCCCGGCCCCCAGCGTTCCCGGGGCCGGCGTTGATCACCGGTTACCCACGCTAGACCGCACCCTCCCGCCCCGGGCGGCGAGTTGGGGAAGTTGGCCGGGGTGCTTCCCGCTCCCGGTGGAGCGCTCGCACAACCGCCCGAATCCGCCGGGGCCCCCGACAACGTCACCGAGCCGCCGCTCACGCCGAACACCGGAGGCGTCAAGGTCGGCGAGGACCTCGGCCGCCGGCGG
>NZ_JBEOXU010000052.1:0-40163 GCF_040296725.1 Streptomyces sp. NPDC002044 | reverse complement strand
GTGGGGGGGTGGCGGCGGGTGGGGCCCCGGGGGGTCCCCGGGGGGGCCCCGGCCCGGGGGGGGCGGGGGGGGGGGGGCCCCCCCCCCCCCGGCCGGAGGGGAGGCGGGACGGAGCCGTCCGGTGGTCAGGCCCGGTCGGGCACCGGCTCGGCCGCGGCGGGCGCCGGGGCCTCGGGGGCCGGCTGCGGGCGGCCCGGCAGGAGCAGACCGGCGAGGAAGACCACCACGGCCGCGGCGACGGGCCACCAGAAGGCGTTGCCGAAGGTCTCGTTCGTGGGCGCGGTGTGCGCCCCGCCGCCCTGGAGGATCAGCGCGACCACGGCGATGCCGAGCGAGGCGCCGATCTGGTTGAGGATGAACACGGCGCCGGTGGCTCCGGCGACGGCGTCGCCCGGTACGGTCCGGTACACCGAGCCCATGGTGGGCGCGCCGACCAGGCCCATGCCGAAGCCCGTGGCGAACTGGGCGACGGTCAGCAGGACCTGCAAGGTTCCGGGGCCGGACTGGGTGAAGACCAGCGCGCCGGCGCCGATCAGCACGGAACCGGCCGGGACCAGGACCCGCGCGCCGAACCGGTCGGCGAGGTTGCCGGCGAGCGGCATGCCGATCAGCGTGCCGAGACCGAGCGGCGCGAGCAGCAGACCGGACTGGAGCACGCCGTGCCCCTGGACCTGCTGGTAGTAGAGCGGCAGCAGGAACAGCAGGGAGAACAGGCCGCCGCCGAGCAGGAACATGGTGGTGACGCTGGCGCTGAAGCCCTTGCTCGCGAACAGCCGCAGGTCGAGCAGCGGTGTCTTGTCGGTCCGCAGGGCGTGTACGGCGTAGGCGGCGAACAGCGCGACGCCCACGGCGAGTCCGACGACGACCTGGACGCTGCCGAAGCCGTGTGCTCCGGCCTGGGACAGGGCGTACACGAGCGCGCCGAAGCCGGGGGACAGCAGGAACACGCCGACGACGTCGAGCGGCACCGGCTCTCCACTGGGCGGCGGGTCGGCGGGCAGCACCTTGACGGCCAGGACGATCGCGGCGAGCGCGAAGGGGATGTTGACCAGGAACAGCCACTGCCAGGACAGGCTGTCCAGCAGCAGGCCGCCGACGATCGGGCCGACCACCGGGCCGAGGGTGATCGGTACGGAGATCAGGCCCATCACCCGGCCGATGCGCTGGGGTCCGGCGGCGCCGGCGACCACGGTCATCATGATCGGGTCGATCATGCCGCCGCCGAGGCCCTGGAGCACGCGGAACGCGATCAGCGATTCGGCGTTCCAGGCGAAGGCGCACAGGGTGGAGCCGAGGAGGAAGACGGTGAGGCCCAGCAGCCACATCCGCTTTGCGCCGAACCGGACCAGCGCCCATCCGGCGAGCGGGATGGCGAGCGCGACCGCGAGCAGATAGCCGGTGGTGACCCATTCGATGGTGGCGAGCGTGGCGTTGAACTCGCCGCCCAGCGTGCTGATGCCGACGTTGACGATCGTCGCGTCCAGGTAGGACATCATCCCGCCGAGCACCATGACGCCGAGCAGGGTGAGCAGCCCGGAATCGAGCCGGGCGGGGTTGCTCTCCGCCGTCTTTGCTACCGACACGGAAACTCCTTTGAACCGGTGTACCCATCAATTTGAACTGGGTAGTTCATTTTTATGGTTGGGACGGTAGCATGGCGGCATGAGCGTTGGCGAGACCCCGAACGAGAGCCCGAGAACGAGAGAGGCCCCGGTGGACCGGGGCCGGATGGACAAGCGCCGGGCCATCGTGGAGGCGGCCCTGCGGGTGTTCGCGCGCGTCGGCTACAGCCAGGCGAGCATCGACCTCATCGCCACCGAGGCGGGGGTCGCGAAGCCCACCATCTACAACCACCTCGGGTCGAAGGAGAACCTCTTCCGGCACGTGATGACCGAGACGGCGGCCCGCTCCAACGCCAAGACCCTCGACGTGCTGGAGACCTTTCCCACCGACCCGGACGCCCTGCGGCCGGGCCTGGAGGACGTGGCCCACAAGCTGGTCGACTGCTACTGCGACGAGCAGTCGGAGTCGGTGCGCCGGCTGCTGTACGCGGAGGCCGTCCGCTTTCCCGACCTCTTCGACGCGGTCCGCGCCAGCGGCCCCAACCAGTTCACCGACGCCCTCGCCGGCCGCCTCGCCCGCCTCGCCAACGCGGGCCATCTGCGGATCGAGGACCCCGAGCGGGCCGCCAACCAGTTCATCGCCCTCGTCTACGAGGAACTGCCGGGCCTGAGCGCCCTCGGCACCCGGCCGCTCGACCCGGACCAGGTCCGGCGGATCGTCACCGCGGGCGTGGACACCTTCCTGCGCGCGTTCGCGGCCGGCACCGCGGCCGGCACCGCACCCGGTGCCGGCGTCACCGGCTGATCCGCCCGAACCCGCCCCGGAAGAACAGCAGCGGCTCGCCCTCCCGCGACGCGTCGAGGCGGAGCACCCGGGCGACCACGATCACGTGGTCGCCCGCGGGATGCTCCGCCTCGATGACGCACTCCAGCCAGGCCAGCCCGCCCTCCAGCACCGGCGCGCCACCCGGCGACACGGTCCACGGCAGCCCCCGGAACTTGTCCGAGCCGCTCACCGCCAGCCGCGTCGCCGCCTCCCGCTGGTCCGCACCCAGGATGGTGATCCCCAGCAGCCCGGCGGCCCGGATCCGCGGCCAGCTGCCGCTCGTGTGCGCCACGCAGAAGGACACCAGCGCCGGGTCCAGGGAGACCGAACAGAACGAGTTCGCCGCCAGCCCGGCCCGCTCGCCCGTCCGCGGATCCCCCGACGCGACCGCGACCACCCCGGTCGCGAACCGCCCCAGCACACTGCGCAGACACCGCGAATCCGCCGGCGCGGCCGCCGCCGCGCTCACGGCCGCACCGCCGGCGCGTAGCGCAGCCGGGCGAACTCCCGGGTCAGCGCGATCCGCTGCTCCCCGTACCCGCCGCGCATCCGCAGCACCGACAACAGGGTCCACAGCCGGGTCTGCGCGAAGTGCAGCGGGGAGCCGTGCACGTCGTCGTGGGCCAGCAGCCGCACCGAACGCACCCGTTCGCGCAGCAGCCGTGCGTCGCCCGGCGGGATGATCTCGTCGCGCAGGCTGGTCACGTGCGCGACCGGGATGTCCAGCGCCGACAGCTCCCCGGGACTCAGCGCCCAGTCCTTGACCAGTCCGTAGACCTCTCCGGGGGTCGTACGGGCCAGGTGCGCGAGCGTGTCCGTGGTGACCCGGGGGACCCCGCGCTGCCACTCGGTGTCGGTGAAGAAGTCGTGCAGCGGCGTGCCCGCCCCCACCACACCCCGGATCCGGCGGTCCGACAGGGCCGCCCGCAGCGCCAGGTGCCCGCTGAAGCTCAGGGCCAGGGCGAAGGTGCGCGAGGTGTCCGCCCGGTCCCCGACGGCGTCGAGCACGGCGGAGAACATCCGGTGGCTGTCCGCGTCGTACGGCAGGGTGTTCTCGCCCACCCCCGGCATCTCCGTCACCACACCCGCGAAGCCGAGCTGCCCGAGCTGGAGCAGCACCGGCGCCCACTGCTCCTTCACCGACACGATGCCGCCCGTCATCACCAGCAGGGGCCTCGGCACCTCCGCGTCCAGACCGGCGGTCCAGCACCGGATCCGCCCCCCGGGCAGCTCCACGTCCAGCCGCCGCAGGGCGGGGAAGGCGGCGGCCCAGCCCGCGAACGCGCCCGTACAGCGCTCCAGGGCCGCGGCCCTGGCGGGGCCGTCGACGAAGGGGAAACGGGCCATGTTGTAGTGCACGGACGCTTCCAGGAGCTTCCCGGCGTCCGCCAGGCGCGCACCCTCCGCGCTCCACTCGAACGCCCACGAGCCGGGCTCCCCGTCCCGGTCGTGCCGGACGCGGGCCAGCAGCGGATCGTAGTGCTCGGGCGGCAGTCCCTGGGAACGGGTGTGCGCCACCACGAAGTTCTTCAGCTCGGCGATGTCGTTCATACGGCCTCCAGTGCCTCCTTCACCTCGGTCAGCACGTCGGCGGCCTCCGCGCCGTCGATCGCCCGGTGGTCGAACGCCAGACTCAGCCGTGCCACCGGGGCGACGGTCACCTCCCCGTCCCGTACGACGGGCCGGTCCAGGATCCGGCCGACGCCGAACGTCGTCGTCGTACCGCCCACCGAGTGGAAGGAGTCCACCGCGCGGTGCCCCAGCGAGGTCACCGAGAAGGTCCCGGTCAGATGGGGCCGCAACGCCAGCGACCCGGCGGCCCGCCGGAACGCGCGCCGCCCCTCGGTCCAGGGCAGCCGGTGCAGGGCCCGGATCCCCTCGAAGTCCTCCAGCCGGTCCGCGTCCCCGTCCCGGATCCGCTCCAGGTGCGCCTGGATGGCCGGCAGTTCCGCGTCCTGAAGCCCCGGCACGACGGTCCCCAGGACCACCCGCCGGCCGTCCAGGATCCGGTCCAGGGCCAGCTTCCCGTTGACGAACGGGTAGTGGGCGACGCGGGGCCGCCGCGGACCGCCCTGGATCGCCGCGTTGGCGTCCGGGTGCCGAGCCAGCACCCGGCCCGCGGCCCGCAGGACGTACGCGGTGGTCCCGTACCGTACGCCCTCGGCCTCCCGGGCGGCCCCGCGGTGGGCCAGCACGCGGCTCATGTCGACCTCGGTGTCCAGGTAGACGGGCGAGAAGTCGCGGACCACCTCCAGGAAGAACAGCGTGTGGTGGCGCTGACGGGGGAGCGGCTCGCCCGGGGCGCCGGCCGCGGCGTCCGTACCGGCCCGCGTCACGGCGCCACGGCCAGCCGGTACAGCGCCTGAAGGGTCGGCGCCTCCAGGACGGCGGCCAGCGACAGCGGCCGGCCGGTCTCCCGCTCCAGGGCCGTGCACAGCGCGAGCAGGTGCACGGAGTCCCAGGACTCGACGCTGTCCAGGCCGCGGTCGAGGTCCTCGGCGCTCACGGACAACGCGAGTTCGTCCCGCAACAGCACGACGAAGTCCTCCACGGTCTTCACGAGGGATTCCCTTCCAGGAGCGCGGTCTCGAACCGCGCGGTCAGACGGATGTGGTCCGCGGGGCGCGGCAGCGGGTCCAGCCCGTGCCGGTAGGCGGCCGACCGTTCGTCGAACGCCACGGTGGTGAAGCCGGAGCGCGGATAGAAGTCGGCCACCTTGCCGTTCTTCGCGCTGCGCCGGTAGCCCGCGAGCACCTGCGCCGCGCCCTCCCCCCGCGCGTGCTCCAGTACGGCCGCCAGCACCGCCGCCTCGATGCCGCGGGAGAACACCCGGCAGCTCAGCAGGAAGTTGTCGATGTGCCAGGTGTCCCCGTCGCGGCGCAGCAGGACCGCGCCCACCAGCCCGTTGTCCCCGAACCGGTCGGAGGAGGACACGGTCAGCACCGAGGCCGACGGGTCCTCGGCGAGCGCCTCGACCTCGGCCGGCTGGAGCCGGCGGGTGGTCAGGTTGAACTGGTTGGTGCGCAGCGTCAGTTGCGACACCCGGGCGTACTGGGCCGGCTCGGCGTCGGCCACGGTCACCGACACGTCCAGCTCCCGCAGGTAGCCGTCCAGGGAGTCGAAGGAGTCCAGGAAGTCCTGCCGGGCCTGCTCCTGGCGATAGCGCGCGGGGCGCGCCAGATCGTCGGCGGTGAGCCGCCGGACGTCGAACCAGCCCTCGGCCAGCAGCCGCCCCACGTGCAGCGCCGGCTCCTCGTCCACCTGGACGACCGCCACCCCGGGCAGCTCCCGGCGGACCAGGCCGCATTCGAAGGGGCTGTCGTCGACGAAGACGATGCTGTCGACGCCGACGTTCAGTTCCCGGGCCAGTTCGGTCAGGTTGTCGTGCTTGGGCAGCCAGTTGGCCCGGATCTGGACGAAGTCCTCCTCGCGCAGTGCCAGACCGGGATGCTCGCGCAGCGCCCTGACCACCGGCTCCAGGTCGTTCTTGCTGACCGCGGCCAGGAGCACGCCCTGCGAGCCGAGCTGCCTGGCCACCCGCTGGAACCGGTGGAAGGCACCGCCCCGGTAACCGCCGTCGGTCTCGATGCCCTCCTGCCCGACCTCGCCCAGCACCCCGCCCCACACCGTGTTGTCGAGGTCCAGCGCCAGCACCTTCTTCCCGCCGCCCGCCGACTGCCGTGCCAGGTGCCCCACTTCGCGGGCGTGCGCGGCGAGCAGGGCATCCGACAGGTGCGCCCGGGCGTACACGCTCTGGCGCACGTCGCGGGCGGCGATCCCCTCGGCGAGCAGCGGATCGAAGTCCACCGTCACCACCTCGGACCGCTCTTCGGACAGCCGCAGCAGGCGTACGTTGGCCTCCCGCCACAGCGCGCCGAGCCGCGCCCGGGAACGCAGGTCGACCAGCTGAGCGGTCAGCTCCCTGGGCAGCGGAAGGGTGTTGAGGACGAGGGTGGCTCCGTGCGCGGCGCCCGCGAACACGGCGGCGGCCCGCTCCACGAGGGCCAGCTTCTCCGTGAGCACCCGCTCCACGTCCGCCACCCCCCAGGGCAGGGGCAGCTCGTCGGTGACGACGGCCGGGTCCAGTACGCACACGGCGAGCGAGGGCCGGGCCGCGTACAGGGCGCTGTCCGGATCGGCCAGATCGAAGACCCAGCTGTCGAACTCCGAGAGCCGCACCCGGGCCAGCAGCCCGTGCCGGGCGAACTCCGCGGTGAGCGCCGCAACGAGCGCCGCGAGCGTGCCGTGGCCGGTGACCGCGACGACCGGCGCCGGCACCGCCGGATGGGCGGCCAGCACCTCGTCCGGATCCAGCCGCGCCAACAGCCGCCCGTATTTGATCAGTTCCTCGTCAGGGACCTGGGCCAGCAGCCCCTGGACGGCCGGATAGCGCTCGGCCAGGTGACCCGCGCGGTGCAGCGCGGCCAGTGAGTCCGCCGCCATGTCAGTTCCCCTCCAGTGCGAAACCGGACTTGATCCACTTGCTGGACTCGATGGAGATGCCGACCGCGCGCCGGCCCGGGCCCAGCGGCCCGGCGAGCGCGCGCTCCAACTGGAGGAAGACGATCGCGTTGCCGCTGTTGCCCGCCTCGTCCACGACCGAGACGTCCTCGGCGGCGGGCAGGCCCAGCCGCTGCGAGATCAGCCGGGTCATCCGGCCCGACAACTGCGGCGGCAGCAGCAGGTCGACGTCGGAGGGCTTCCAGCCCGCGTCGTTCAGCAGTTCGGCCAGCACCTCCTCGGCCATCACCGGCACGTGCTCCTCGATGGCCTTGTAGTCCTCGCTCGCGGCCGGCCCGCCGCTGTCGCGGTCGTCGGCCGGCCCGTACCACTCCAGGACCGCGCCGGGCTCCCGGCCCAGCCCGACGAGACGGGTAAACAGGCTCCGCACCCGGGCCGAGCCCGGCCGCGGTCCCGGATCGGTCGAGAGCACCGCCGCGCCCGCCGCGTCCCCGAAGAGCACGTAGTTGACCAGCTCGGCGGGCGCGGCCCGGCGCAGGTCGGCGGTGACGTCGTAGAAGCGGGCGATGACGTCGCCGCCGAGCACCAGCACCCGGCGGCCGCTCCCGCTCCGCAGGATCTGCTGCGCGATGTCGAGCGCCTGTACCGCGCCGGAACAGCCCGACTGCAACTGGAAGGTGCGCACCCCGTCGATGCCGAGCCGGTCCGCGACGATGTTGACCGTGGCCGGCATCAGCCGGTCGGGGGTCGCGGTGCCCAGCACCACCGCGTCCACGTCCCGCGCCGTGAGCCCCGCCGCGTCCAGTGCCCGCCGTCCGGCCTCCTCGGCCAGGTCCGCCAGCGAACTCGTCAGCCTCCCCGTCTCCAGGTCCAGTGCCAGGTGCCGGGACCGGGTGCCGATGAAGACCTCGACCCACTGCTCCCACAGCGGGTCCATGCCGAACCGCCGGGCCAGCGCGGCGTTGTCCACGGCGGGCCCGGGCAGCGCGGAGGCCGCCGACAGGATGTGTACGTCCCGACCGGTCATCAGTGCTCTCTCCTCATAGCTTCACGTCACGTCACGTCACGTGCGTCGCGTCGTCGCCGGCCGGCCGGGCGTCCGTCGGCCGGCCGTCAGTCGGACAGCAGGATCCGGGCCTCCGCCGACGCCCGGACACCGGTCATCCGCCACTTTCTGAACCCGGTCAGCCCCTCGTAGCGGCCGCCCGTGCCGGTGGCCGGGTAGTACACCCACTCGCTCGTGCGCACGTCGTTGAAGTCGGCCCAGCCCTCGGCGTGGATCGTGCCGTCGTCGAGGGTGATGTCCTCCGTGTAGTAGGTCAGCAGGCCGCCGTCGTCCGGGCGCACGTACGCGATCCGGAAGGAGCCGTGCGAGGTGCCGATGAGCTTGCCCGACTCGTCGAACAGCTCGTCGTCGAAGGTGCCGGTCTGGCCGATCTGCGGATCCGCCACCTCCACGTCGTCGACCACCTTGACGACGATCTCCTTGGGCACGCGGATCACGATCTGGTCAGCCATGGGCCTGTCTCCTTGCCATGAGTAATGAGGGGGAACCTGATGGGGGATGGGGGACGGGGGATGGGGGTGTCACACGGTCCGGGGCGGAAGGGCCCCGGCGACCAGCGGAGGCCGGTCGGGGCTGGTGCCCGTCCCCGTGAGGGGCCCGGTGAACGGGCCGTCGGTGCCCGTGCCGGCGCCGGGCGAGGGGAAGAAGACGTCGGTGGCGGCCTCGTGCGTCCGGGTCAGCACCGCCCAGAAACTGCCGCGCGTCCACGTCCCGCTGTTCAGCGGGTCGTTGTCGGAGAAGGTGTACGGGGCGTACTGGCGGCCGGTCGGGTCGGGCTGGGTGAAGCGGCCCCAGAAGCCGTTGTAGAGGTGGTGGTCGAGCACGTGCGCGCTGCGCAGCAGCTGGTACGCGCCCCGGTAGCGGAACGGGTTCACCGCGGCCGCGGGCCCGGTGGCCGTCACCGCGCCGTGCGGGGTGTAGCGGTAGCGGGCGGCCAGGGCCCCCTGCTCGTCGAGCAGCGCGAGCACCGAGCCCTGCTGGTCGGTGACGGCCCAGTAGTGCCGCCCGTCGGCGGTGAGCACCGCCAGCAGGGCGCCGTCCGGGGCGCGGACGAAGTCGGTGGGCACCCCGTCGTCGGCGGCGCGGACCACCCCCAGGTGGCTGTGCGTCAGCACGTGCGTGACGGTCCTCCCGTCGACCGTGGTCTCGGTGATCCGCCGGGGGGTCTCGTGGCCGAGCCCGTCGTACGCGATGTCCACCACCCGCTGCCCGCCGAACACCCCGGTGAGCGTCTGCCGGGTGGGGCTGTAGGAGAAGGTCCCGGTCGGGTTCTCCTCCTCGGTGAAGTTGCCGGCCCCGTCGTACTCGAAGGTGGTCTCGCCGAACCGGGTCACCTGGCCCGCGTCGTTGAGGTCGAACCGGACGTCGCCCAGCCGCACCAGGTGGTTCGCCGCGTCGTAGGCGTACTCCACCCCGCCCGCCCGTACGAGCCGCCCCAGCGCGTCGTACGCGTAGCCGGTGAACTCCCCGTCGACCACGGTGTGCCGCAGCACGCCGCCGTCGGCCCCGCCGCCCGCGCTGTACCCGTACTCGACCGAGAGCAGCACCTCCCCGGCCGTGTCGCGTACGGTCAGCGCGGTCCGGCGGCCCGAGGCGTCGTACGCGACCTCCTGGACGGCCGGGCCGAAGTCCACCGAGGTCAGCCGGCCGGCCGCGTCGTGCCCGAGCAGGGCCGTGCTCCCCGCCGGGGTGGTGACGGAGGCCGGGCGGCCCGCCGCGTCGTACCCGTAGAGCACCGGGCCACCGGGCGCCTCCAGCGCGGTGAGCAGCCCCTCCGCGTCGTAGCCGGCGCGGATCGCCACCGGCCCGTCCCCGTCGGTCCGCACGGCCGCCGTCAGCCGGTCGCCGCCCCCGCTGCGGGCCCAGTCGAACGCGTAGGACCAGCCGGGCCCCGACTTGCGGACGGGCCGGCCCAGACCGTCGTGGGCCAGCGAGACCAGGGTCTCGCCGCTGTCCTCGTCGACCACCTCCGCGGGCCGGCCCGCGGCGTCGTACCGGTAGCCCGTGGTGCGGCCGTTGCCCGCCGTCACGGACGCGACGCGGGACAGCGCGTCGTAGGAGAACACGGTGGTGCCCAGCGGGGCGGGCGGAACGACCCGGACGAGGTTGCCCGCGTCGTCGTAGCGGAACGCCGTGGTGGCCCCGTTGCCGTCGGTCAGCTCCGTGAGCCGGCCGTGACCGGGGTCGTACGCCCGGGTGTCGAGGGGAGCCTCGCGGCCGGTGACGCGGGTGCGCACCACGCGGCCGGCCCCGTCGCGCTCCAGCAGCAGTTCGTGGCCGCCCGGGTCCCGCAGCGAGCCGGCCAGCCCCGGGTGCGCCGGATCGGCGTACGCCGCCGAGAACACCCCGGAGGTCGGCAGCCGCAGCGAGAGCGGCCTGCCCTCCCCGTCGTAGCCGCGGAGCAGCTCACCGCCGGCGGCGTCGGTCGAGCGGGTGGGCCGCCCCTCGCCGTCCCATTCCTGCCGGGCCGTGTGGCCCAGGGCGTCGGTCACCGCCACCCGTCGGCCGGCCGCGTCGAAGGAGTGCACCGTGGTCCGGCCGGCCGGCCCGGTGAGGGTGGTGCGCCGCTCCTCGTAGGCGAAGCCGACGCGCACCGGTCCGTCCGGACCCGCCCAGCCCAGCGAGGCCACCGCGGAGCCGTCCGTGTAGGCGAGGTGGACGGGCTCCCCGTCCGGCGGTGTGATCCCCACCAGCCGCCCCCGGTCGTCCCAGACGAAGTCGGTGGCCGCGCCCACGGCGTCGAGGTCGCGCACCAGCCGGCCCGCCGTGTCGTACGCGAACGCGGCGGCCTGCGCACCGGACGGATCGAGGAGCTTGGCGAACCGGCCCCCGCCGTCCCGGTGCAGGGTGGTGACCCGGCCCTGGGTGTCGGTGACCGCGACCGGCTCCGCGCCCGCGTCGACCGTGCCGCCCTCGCCCGCCGCCAGGGCCCAGCCCGGGCCGAAGCCCTCGTCGGCGCGCGAGTCCCCCCGGAACTCGCGCACCAGCCGCAGATGGCGGCCGGTTCCGGCGATCACCAGGTCCAGGCGGCGCAGCACCGGCTCCCCGGACGCCAGGTCGACGAGCAGTTCCGTCCTGTCCCCGAGCGGCAGGCGCCACACGGCGCGTCCGACGGGGTTGTCCCGAAGCGTGGGCACTGGCGTCTCCTCAGGGCACGATGGGGTCCGATGGGTCCGGCGATCCGGCGATCCGGCGATCCGGCGACGGGCGATCCGGCGACGGCCGACCCGGTGAGCAGGGCGCCGGCCGGTCGGACCACCAGGCTCGGCCCGGGCTCTAAAGCAGCCCTAAGCCCGGCCCCGGCCAGGTCGCACCGATCCCCATGAACCTTCTGTTACAGGCCGGTTGAGGCTGGAAATCGTCTCGTACGCTGTCAGCCGGACGAGCCCGATCCCCGTCCCCGCTGGGAAGGAGACATGCCGTGCCCGCCAGCACCCTTGACCGGAAGCCGACACCCGCCACCGTCCGTACGGTGGAACTGGAGCGTCTGGAGCGGACCCTGGAGGCTGCGCGAGCAGGCCGCTGTGCGGCGGCGGAGATCGCCGGCGACCCGGGCACCGGCAAGACCCGCCTGCTCACGGCGCTGGCCCGGGAGGCCGAGCACCGGGGCGTCCGGGTGCTGCGCGGCCGCTGCTCCGAGGCGGAATCGGCGGTCCCCTACCGCCCGTTCATCCAGGCCCTCTCCGCCTGGCAGGCCCAGGACACCGCCGGCTCCGCGTTCCCGCAGGCGACCGAGCTGCTCCGGGCCCTCGCGCAGGGACCGGACCCGGACGCCCCGGACAGCGGCGCCCGCTGCCGCTACTACGCCGGACTGCGCCAGCTGATCGGCGCCTGCCTGGCCACGGCCCCCGGCGGGGTGCTGCTCGTCCTCGACGACTACCACTGGGCGGACGCCGGCACCGCCGAACTCCTCGAAACGCTGATCCACTGGCCGGTGCCCGGCGGCCTGGCCGTGGTCGTGGCCCACCGGCCGAGACAGATGCCCGCCGGCGTGCGGGCCGCCCTCCACGAAGGAGTCGAGCAGGGCATCGTCGACCTCGTCGAACTGCCCGGACTGGACCTCGCGCAGAGCGCCTCCCTGCTGCGCTCCGCCCCCGACGGCCCCGGCCTCGCCGACCTGAGGGAACGGGCCGCCGGCATCCCGCTCTACCTGCTGGCCCTGGCCGACGCCGAACGGGGAGCCGCCCGGGAACCCGACAGCTGGAACCGGGCCGCGAGCGGACTCGCGGTACAGCTCCACGCCGAACTCGGCCCGCTCGACGCCGTGACCCGGACCGTCTTCCAGGCGGCGGCGGTGCTCGGCGACACGTTCACCGTCGACGCCGTGGCCGAGGTCGCCGCCGTCCCCAGGATCGAGTGCTGCGCGATCCTGGGGCAGCTGCGCCGCCGCGACCTCGTACGCCCCGCCACCACCCCCGGGCTGCTGGCCTTCCGGCACCCCCTGCTGCGCCGGAGCCTCTACGAGGACACGGACGCCTGCTGGCGGGCCGGAGCCCACGGGCGGGCCCTGGCCTGCCTGCGGGCCCTGGGCGCCCCCGCCACCGAACTGGCCCCGCACATCGAACGCGCCGGCTCCGGCGCGGGCGGCGCCGACCGGCGCGACCTCGTCACCGCCGCCCGGACCGCCCTGCACCTGGGCCGCCCCGCGACGGCGGCGCACTGGCTGACCGTGGCGATCCGGCTCGACCGCGCCGCGCAGGCCACGGCCGCCGAGCGGGCCGCCTCATCGCCCGCGGACGACCCCGCCGCGCGGCCCGCCGAGCCGGTGGCCGCCGAGCTGTGGCAGGCGGTGGTCCAGCACCTCGCCGCGCGCGGCGACGCCGGGCGGGTTCGCCTGCTCGTCCGGGAGATCCTGGCCGGCCCGGCGGTCCAGGCCGGACCCGCCCGGGCCGCGACGGTGGCGTACTTCGCCGCCGTACTGGCCGCCCTCGGCCGCGACGAGGACGCCCAGGGCCTGATCGCCGCCGAGCTCTCCGCCGAGACCGAACCGGATCCCGAGTCGGTGGCCCTGCTCCAGGTCCGCCAGCAGGTGGCCAAAGTGCTGTCCGGGCAGGTGCCCGCGCGCGCCGACGTCGAGGCGCTCGTACGGGCCACGGCCGGGGCCGCCCCGGTCACCGCGGCCGGCGCCCTCGCCCTGCGCGGCCTGTGCGCGGTCGTCGCGGGCGACACCTGCGCCGCGGAATGGGCCCTGGTGGCCGCCGCCCAGACCCTCGACGAACTCGACGACGGCCGCCCGGCCGAGGAACAGGAGAGCACGCTCCTGCTCCTGCTGAGCTGGGCCGAGGCGCTCATGGGCTGGTACGGGCCCGCGCACGGCCACGTGGAGCGCGCCCTCGCCGCCGTCCGGGCCGGTGGCTTCGCCCACCTGCTGGCGCCGCTCCTGGACACCCTCGGCTACGTCCACTACCAGTCGGGGCGGATGCCCGACGCGCTGGCGGCGGCGCAGGAGTGCCGGGATGTGGCGAACGCCGCCGGCCGCAGCGACCACGTCGGCCTCTCGGACGCCATCACGGCGGCGGCCTGGGCCCAGCTCGGCCGCGGGGGAGCGTCGGTCCGCGCCGCCCTCCCGGCGGCGGGCGATCCGCTGGTCTCACCGCGTACCCCGATCAACGCCCTGCTCCAGGCCGAGGCGTACCTCGCGGCCGGTGACGGCGGGGCCGCGTTCGCCCTGCTGCTGCCGCGCCGCGAAGCCTGGCGGGTCTCCGAGCCGGTCGCGGTCCTCGCGGCCCGCGGCTACGAACTGCTGGCGGCGGCCGCCGTCACGGTGGGTCTGGAGGCGGTCGGCATGGACGCCGCGGGCATCACCGTGTGGGCGTCCCACTCGGCGGACGCGGCGGCGGCCGTCGGCATCGCCGAGCAGAGCGGCCACGCGCTCATGGCCCGCGGCCACGCCCTGCTGAGCAGGCGCCGGACGGCCGAGGCGGCCCAGTGCTACGAGGAGGCGATCGAGCTGCTGGGCCCGGACAGCCCGGCCGGCGCGCGGGCCCGCGAACTGGCGCGGGAACTCACCCGGGATCCGTCCCGCGGCGCCCGCTCCGCGGGCGGCCCCGAGCCGGACGGCCGGCCCGAAAGCGCCCTCGCCGATCTCACCCTGCGGGAGAAGGAAGTGGCCGCGCTCGCCGGCGAAGGCTGCAAGAGCAAGGAGATCGCCGCACGCCTGACCGTGAGCCACCGCACCGTGGAGGCCCATCTCACCCGGATCTACAGCAAGTTGGGGGTGACCTCGCGCGCCGAGCTGGCCCGGCTCGTCGCACTGGCCGGCTGAGGCACCGCGACCGCGGTCACCAGCAGACCGGACCCGGCCGCCCAGCGGCCCTCGAAGGCGCGCACCTCCCGCCCGTCCAGCACCGGCCCGGGGACCAGCAGGGCGGCCCGGAAGCCGCCGCGCCCGGCGTCGAACACCACGTCGGCCTCGTGGAAGTCCAGCAGCTGCCCGGTGAGCGGGAACCAGGCTTTGTAGACGGCCTCCTTGGCGCTGAACAGCAGCCGGTCCCAGCGCACCCCGGGACGCGCGTCGAGGAGGCCCAGGACGCGGTCCCGCTCCCCGGGCAGCGCGACCACGTCCAGCAGGCCGCGGGGGAGGGGTTCGCCGGGCTCCGCGTCGATCCCGAGCGCCACGGCGTCCCGGGTCCGGGCGACCACGGCCGCCCGGTAGCCCCGGCAGTGCGTCATGCTCCCGACGACACCGGCCGGCCAGCCGGGCGCTCCGCGCACGCCCGGCAGCAACGGCCGGTAGGGCACGCCGAGTTCACCGAGGGCCAGCGAAGCGCAGTGGCGTACGGTCGTGAACTCGCGCCGCCGCGACGCGACGGCCCGGGCGACCACCGCCTCCTCGGCGGGGTGCAGCCGGGCGCCGGGCGGATCCCCGTACGCCTCGGCCGACACCGCCCAGGACGGCAGCAGCTCCCGTATCACGGCGTCTCCCGCGCGGCGTCGCGACGGCCCGTCAGGATCAGCCGGGGACCGGCGGGCCGACTGCCACGGCGGCGCCACTCACGGGGGTAGCCCATGGAGACCTCCTCGAAGCGGACGCCGTCGTGCCACGTGGTCCGGGGGATGTGCAGGTGGCCGTAGACCACGGCCGCGGCCCGGTAGCGCACGTGCCAGTCGGCGGTCGCCTCGGTGCCGCACCACAGGGCGAAGTCGGGGTGGCGCAGGACCCGGGTGGGTTCGCGCACCAGCGGGAAGTGGTTGACCAGTACGGTGCTCACCCCCGGCCCGAGCGCGTCGAGCCGCCGCCGGGTCAGCTCCAGCCGGGCCCGGCACCAGTCGCCCGCGCCGGCGTACGGCTCGGGGTGGAGCAGGACCTCGTCGGTGCACACCACCCCGTTCTCGGCGGCCAGCTCCAGGGCCTCCCGTTCGTCGCGCACCCCGGGACGGCGGAACGTGTAGTCGTACAGCACGAACAGCGGCGCCACCGTCACCGGCCCCCGGGGCCCCTCCCACACCGGGTAGGGGTCCTCGGGGGTGAGAATCCCGAGCGCGCGGCACAGGGAGACGAGGTGCTCGTAGCGGGCCACGCCCCGGAGGGTGACGGGGTCGCGGGGGTGCGACCAGAGTTCGTGGTTGCCGGGGACCCAGACGACCTTGGCGAAGCGCTCGCTCAGCAGCCGCAGCGCCGCTTCGACGTCGGAGAGGATCTCGCCGACGTCACCGGCCACCAGCAGCCAGTCGTCCTCGTGCCGGGGCCGCAGGGCGTCGAGGGCCGCGCCGTTCTCCTCGTAGGCCACGTGGAGGTCGCTGATGGCGAGCAGGCTGCCGCTCACGCGCGCGGCACCGGGGGACCGGGCACCGGACCGGGCACGGCGGCCGGGACGAGGCCGGGGGAGGTGAGGCCCGGGCCCGGTGCCGGGTCCGGGACGAGGTCCGGGACGAGGTCCGGGACGAGTCCGGTGACCAGGTCCGCCACCGCCGCGGCGTGCTCGGTGAGGAGGAAGTGCCCGCCGGAGTAGACGCGCAGGTCGAACGGACCGCTCGTGTGCGCGCCCCAGGCCCTCACCTCGCCGGGCAGCGCCTCCGGGTCCCGGTCGCCGGCCAGCCCGACCACCGGACAGGACAGCGGGACGCCGGCGGTCGGCTCGTACGAGGCCAGCGCCCGGTAGTCGGCGCGCAGCACCGGCAGGACCAGGCCCAGCAGTTCCTGATCGTCCAGCAGGTCGGAACCGGTGCCGCCGAGCGAGCGCACCTTGGCCACCAGCGCCCGGTCGTCGCTCAGCCGGTCCGCCCCGGGGCGGGGCCGCGACGGCGCCCGGCGTCCGGAGAGCAGCAGCGCCGCCGGCCCGCCGCCCGGGGCGGCCGCCAGGCGCGCGGCCACCTCGTACGCGAGCGACGCGCCCATGCTGTGACCCAGGAACAGCCGGGGCCGCGGTCCCGGCCCGCCGGAGCGGGGGAGCAGCACCGCCGCGATCCGGTCCGCCAGCCCGTGGAGGTCGTCGGCCGGAGTCTCGCGGTGGCGTTCCTGGCGGCCCGGGTACTGGACGGCCAGCACCTCGATGGCCGGCGTGAGGAGGCGCGACAGCGCGAACCAGTACGCGGCCGACCCTCCGGCGTGCGCGAAGCAGACGAGTTCGGCCGCGGCGCCGGGAGCCGGGTGGAACCGCCGCAGCCAGGTCTCCTGTTCCCCGTTCCGCTCGAGGCCACCGCGGTCCTCCGGCTCCGTACGGCCCCGCTGGAGCCCCTGGGACATCTCAGCCCGCCAGCGGAAGGTCGAGGAGCCGGTCGGAGGTCAGGATCGCCTGGTGCAGCCGGCGCAGCGAGCGGCAGGGCTCCAGGCCCAGTTCGGCCCGCAGCACCTTCTGGGCCGAGCGGAAGACCCGCAGGGCCTCGGCCTGCCGGTCCGAGCGGTAGAGGACCAGCATCAGCTGCCGGTAGAAGGACTCGCGCAGCGGGTACTGGGCGATGAGCCCGTGCAGCAGGCTGATCACCTCGCGGTGCCGGCCCAGCGCGGTCCGCGCCTCGACGGACAGCTCCAGGCAGTCCAGCCGCTCCTCCTCCACCCAGGTGGCGAAGGCCGACAGCGCCGGGCCCTCGGCGGTGCCGTCGAGGACCGGCCCGCGGACCAGGAGCAGGGCACGCTCGAACGCCTCGAGCGCCGCCTCGTACTGGCCCGCGTGCTGCCGGGCCCGGCCGGTGCGCGTCAGCTGCTGGAAGTCGTCCACGTCGTAGGAGGCGCCGCCCAGCCGCAGGACGTAGCCGGACGGCTTGGTCACGATGGCGTCGCCCGCGTGATCGCCCGCGGACACGAGGAACTTGCGCAGCTGGGACAGGTAGACGTGGACGGCGGCCGACGCCCGCCGCGGCGGCGCCGTGCTCCACAGCTCGGAGACCAGCTGCTCCTTGGTGGTGACGCGTCCGGCCGCGATGAGGAGCGTGGCCAGCGTCATCTCCATCTTCGGAGCACTGAGGGAATGGTGGGCCGCCCCGTTCGAGACGAGCAGAGGGCCCAGCAGTTCGTAGCGCATCGATTCCCCCGTGACATTGTGGGAACACACTTTCGCGTCCCTCCGGCCTCACTGTCGGAGGCCCTGCCCTGTCCACGCATCGGGGAAAGCACGTACGTATCGTGATTGGCCGGAATCATTCGGCTGCCCCGCATTGTCCCGCCGCGACCGCCACCGTCGTGATAATCGCTCTGAACTGCGGATTTGGCGCGGCTTTGGCCGAGTCGGGGAAGCTCCGCGGATGTCGTCGTCCATGCTGCGCTGTCTGAAAGTCCTGGGAACGTGGATCGTCGCCGCGGGAGGGATGTGGGTCCCCCCGCCACCGGTGCCGATCCCGCCCACCGGCCCCCTCCCGGCCGGACCGCCGCCCGGTCACCCCGAGCGCCTCGGCCCCGGCGATCCGCTGACCGAGCTCGAACTGATGCTCCGCAGGGAGCTGCCGGGCTGGCCGTGACGCGTTCCCCGGCTCCGCGCGGCCACCGGAGCGGATCTTCGGCATAATCGGCGCATGCCGACAAGCGCCGACCTCCCCGCACTGCCCGTCGTCGCCCCGCACGGCGATCTGGACGCCGACACCATCGGCACGCTGACCGCCGAGATCGAAGCCGCCGCGTCCGCACACCGCGCGGTGATCCTGGACGCCAGCGGCATCACCTTCAGCGACTCCTCGTTCCTGCGCCTGATGCTCACCACGAACCAGCGGGTCGACCTGCGGATCGCCGCGCCGTCCCCCGTGGTGGCCCGTCTGTTCCGGCTGGTCTGCGTGGAGGACGTCCTGCGGCTGTTCCCCACGGTCCAGGCGGCGCGCGCGGGAGATCCGCGGCCCTGACCGGGCCGCGAGGGCGGCGCCGCCCTCGCGGGAGCCGCGCGGCCGTACGCCCCGGCTTGCCCACGAGCCCCGGGTCCTATTGACTCGGCTCCGGCTCCGCCCCGTGACCTGGGCGGGGAGTACCGGAACGCCGTGAACGCGGACACGAGGGGAGGCGGAGGCCGTGAAGGGTGAGGTGCCCGGCGCCCAGCGCCGCGAGGACCCGCCGCGGTTCCCGCGGGAGCTCCTCGCGGCGGATCCGGACAGCGCGCTCAACCGGCTGATGGCGGACACCCCGTGGAGCACGACCGTCCTGGGTCCGGTCGGCACGTGGTGCCCGGAACTGCGCACCGCCGTCGGCGTGTGCCTGAACTCGCCCTTCCCCATGCTCGTCATGTGGGGCCCCGAACTGGCGATGATCTACAACGACGCCTTCGTACCCATCCTCGGCGCCAAGCACCCCGCTCTGGGCGAACCCTGCGCGACGGTCTGGGCCGATGCCTGGCCGGTCGTCGGCGGCATGATCGGCAACGTCATGGCGCGGGGAGAATCCACCCACCACGAGGACCTCCGGCTCACGCTGCGCCGCCACGGTTTCGACGAGGCGGTCTACTTCACCTTCGCCTACAGCGCCGTCCCCGTGACCGGCGGCGGGATCGGCGGAGTGTTCACCGTCGTCACCGAGACGACCGGCCAGGTACTCGGCACGCGCCGGCTGCGGACGCTGCGCGAACTCGGCGAGGCCCGGTCCGCACGGATCTCCGATGTGGCGGAGGCCTGCGCGGCCGCGGTGCGCGTCCTCGACGCCCACCGCGACGACGTGCCCTTCGGCGTGGTCTACCTGCTGGACGAGGACGGCGGCCGGGCCAGTGCTGTGGCCTCCTACGGTCTGGGCGGCCCGGACGCCGCCCCGGAGCTACCGCCGCCGCTCACGGGTCCGCTGCCGCGCACGGTCTCCGCGTCCGCGCGAGACGACGCCGCCGGGGGCGCCTGGATCTGGCAGGCCGTCTCCGCCGGAGTCACGGGAACCCGTACGGGGCTGGCCGCAGCGGTGCCGGCCCGGACGCCGCCGCGCGACGCCGCGCCCGCCGACGCCGCGGTGGCGCTGCCCCTCGTCACGACGCCGGGCGAGCGGCCGCGCGGGGCGGTGGTCCTCGGAGTCAGCCCCGACCTGGTGCTCGACGACGCTTACCGGGGCTTCCTGAACCTCGCGGCCAGCCACCTGGCGGCCGCCGTCTCCGACGCCGGGGCCATGGCCGCCCAGCTGCGGCGGGCCGAGGAACTGGCGGAGCTCGACCGGGCCAAGACCAAGTTCTTCACCGGGGTCAGCCACGAACTGCGGACCCCGCTGACGCTCATCGCGGGACCCGCCCGGGACGCCCTCGCCGACACCCGGCACCCCCTCCCGCCCGCCCACCGCGAACGCCTGGAGATCATCGACCGCAACGCGGGGCGGCTGCGCCGGATGGTCGACACCCTGCTCGACTTCAGCCGTCTGGAGGCCGGCCGGCTGGTTCTGGAACCCGTCGCGGTCGAACTCGGGGCGCTGACGCGCGGCATCGCCGGCTCCTTCGCGCCGGCCGTGGAACGGATGCGGCTCCGGTTCACCGTCGACTGCCCCGCGGACCGGGGAGCCGTGCTCGTCGACCCCGCCCTGTGGGAGCGGATCCTGCTCAACCTGCTGTCCAACGCGGTCAAGTTCACGCTGGACGGAGAGATCCGGGTCGCGCTGCGGATCCGGGAGGGATGGGCCGAACTGGAGGTGGCCGACACCGGCATGGGCATCCCGCCGGAGGAACTCCCGTACGTCTTCGAGCGGTTCCGGCAGGTACGCGGGGCGGCCGGCCGGTCCCACGAGGGGTCGGGCGTCGGGCTGGCCCTGGTCAGGGAACTGGCCGAACTCCACGGAGGCGGCGTCGAGGCCGCCCCCCGCCCGGGCGGGGGCACCGCCTTCACCGTCCGCGTCCCCGCGCACCCGACCGGGGAACCGGCCCTGAACGCGCCCGTGGGCACGGTCGTCGACGACTACGTCGCGGAGGCCGCCCAGTGGGGCGCCCCGGCCTCCGCCCCGGCTCCGGCCTCCGCCCCGGCCCTCCGCGGCGGCGGGGACGGGGACGGGAGCGACACCGTGCTCATCGCCGAGGACAACGCCGACCTCCGCACCTATCTGGCCAGCCTGCTGGAGCCCGGATACCGGGTCGTGGTGGCCGCCGACGGGCACGAGGCGCTGCGCCAGGCCCGCCGCCTGCGGCCCGACCTCGTCCTCGCCGACGTCATGATGCCCGGCCTCGACGGCTTCGCGCTCCTGCGCGCCCTGCGCGCCGATCCGGCGACGGCCCGCACCCCGCTGGTGTTCCTGTCCGCCCGTGCCGGTGAGGCCGCCGCCGCCGAGGGACTGGCCGCCGGGGCCGACGACTACCTGGCCAAACCGTTCTCCTCCACCGACCTGCTGGCCCGCGTCCGCTCGAACCTGAACCTGGCCCGCCTGCGCAACCACGAGTCCGCATGGCGCACCGCGCTGGTCAACGCCATGCAGGACGGCTTCTTCGTCGCACGGGCCGACCACGCCGTCATCGAGGTCAACGCGGCGTTCACCCAGCTCCTCGGCTACGAGGCGCCGCACCTGCCCTGGCCCGTCCCGCACCCCTGGTGGCCGACCGCCGGCCAGGACCCGGAGGGGTACGCCCTCGTGGAGGCCGCGCTGGAGACCGTCCGGGCCCACGGTCACGGACGCTTCGTCCTGCCCCTGCGCCATCGGGACGGCCACCGCCTGTGGATCGACGTCGCCCTGGACACCCTGCGCGACCGGCACGGCGACAGCGGGACGCACCTCCTGGTCGGCACCCTGCGCGACGTCACCGCGCAGCACCTCACCGCCGAACGCGACGCCGCGGTGGCCCGGCTGGCGGGACTACTCGCCGGAGTCGACGACAGCGCGCACGTGGTGCGGGTCGGCCTGGCCGAGTTCCGCGACTGCTGGCAGGCGGAGCGCGTGTCCCTCCTGCGGTACGGCCCCTTCGGGAGCCCCGGCACCGACGGGCCGCCGGACGTTCCCGTACCCGGCCTCACCGCCACCACCGGCCCGGAGGATCCGTCGGGCCCCGCCCTGCCGCCCGGTGCCGCAGCCGAACACGCCCGCACCGGGACCCTGTTCACCACCGCCGCCCTCGGGACCCCGACCGGTTCCCCGACCGGCTCCCCGACGGCGGTGACCGCCGTCGGCGCACCCCTGTACGACGGCGCCGACCACGCGCTGCTGTGGCTCGAATTCGACCGCCCGCGCCCCTTCACCCTCGCCGACCGCACCCTGATGCTCCAGCTCACCGGCCATCTGCAGCGGGCGCTGGGCCGCGCGCGGGTCAGCGACGAGCACCGTCAGGTCGCCCTCGCCCTCCAGCGCGCGATCCTGGGCCCGGCCGACCTGCCCGCGGGGTTCGCCGTCCGCTACGAGCCCGCCAGTTCCACCCTGGAGGTGGGCGGGGACTGGTACGACGTCCTCGAACTGCCCGGCCGCCGCTACGGCGTGGTGGTCGGCGACGTCGTCGGCAGCGGCCTGTCCGCCGCCACCACCATGGGGCAGCTCCGCAGCGCGGCCAGGGCCCTGCTACTGGAGAACAACGGCCCGGCCGGGGTCCTGACGGCCCTGGACCGGTTCGCCGCACTGCTCCCCGGGGCCTTCTGCACCACCGTCTTCTGCGCGGTGATCGACCCGGAGACCCGGAGCGCGCGCTACAGCAGCGCCGGCCACATGCCCGGCCTCGTCGCCGGACCGGACGGAACCGTCCACCGGCTCGACGCCGCCCAGTCCGTTCCGCTCGCCGTCGTCACCGGCCGCGAACGGCCCGAGGCGACGGCCGCGATCCCCGACGACTCCACCCTCCTGCTCTACACGGACGGTCTGGTCGAACGTCGGGGCGAGGTCATCGACGTCGGCATCGACCGGGCCGCCGCCGCCCTCACGGGGACCCTGAGACTGCCGCCCGACCGCGTCGCCGACCACATCTGCACCGCCCTCCTCGGCGACGGCCACCACGAGGACGACGTGGCCCTCCTCGTCTACCGGTCCGGCCGCCGCTCTGCTCCCCGACCCGGCGCACACCGCCCGCCCGGAGGGGAAGCACCGCCAACGTGACGCCGGACCGCGTCCGTACACACAGCCGACGGGAAACCGTCACACGAGAGCCGGAATGGGCCGGCGGCCGGCCGCCGTTCTCCCTGACATGACTGTGGGATTGGCACTACACGCATCCGGCCCCGGGAACCAGATCGACGCCACCGTGCTCCTCGCCCGGGAGGCCGCTGCCGCCGGGCTGCGGTCCGCCTGGTTCGGGCAGACCTTCGGCGCCGACTCCGCGCAGCTCGCGGCGATCGTCGGACGGGAGGTGCCGGACCTGGAGGTCGGCACCTCCGCGATCCCGGTCTTCGGCCGCCACCCGCTGCTCGTCTCCAGCCAGGCCCAGACCGCGCAGGCGGCGACGCACGGCCGCTACCACCTCGGACTCGCCCTGGGCACCAAGCTCCTGATCGAAGCCGGCTTCGGCATCCCCTTCGAACGGCCCATCGCCCGGCTCCGCGAGTTCCTCACCGCACTGAGGCAGTTGACCGAGACCGGCACCGCGGACTTCCACGGCGAACTCCTCACCGCGACGACGCCGCTTCCCGCGCGGGTGCCCGGAGCCGAGGCGGGCGTACCGCTGCTGGTCGCCGCGATGGGCCCGCAGGCGCTGCGCGCCAGCGGCGAACTGGCCGACGGGATCCTGCCCTACCTCGCCGGGCCCCGCGTCCTGGCCGAGCACATCGTCCCGGCCGTCACCGCGGCGGCCGAGGCGGCGGGACGTCCGGCGCCGCGGATCGTGGCGATGGTCCACGGAGTGGTCACCGACGACGTCGAGTCCGCACGCCGGACGGCTGTCGAACAGCTCGCGTTCTACGAGCAGTTCCCGTCCTACGCCCGGGTCCTGGAACTCGCCGGCGCCGCGCGGGCCGGCGACGTGGCCGTGATCGGCGACGAGAAGACGGTCGCCGCCGAGGTGCGGCGCTACCGGGACGCGGGAGCGACGGAGGTGGTGTTCTCGGGGACCGACCTGGCCGGGGAGGCCGACCGGCGCCGCACCTGGACGCTGCTCGGCGAGCTGGCGGGCTGACGAGGGCGTACGTCCGCACGCCGCCGCCGCGGCCCGCCGCGCCCGCCCGAACGGAGAGATCCGGTCAAGCTGGATGGCCGTTCGGTGAACCGCGCGCGGCGGGCCGCAGGTCAGCGGGCTCACCACGGCACGCAGGCACGCCGATCACCCCCTGTTCGCGGTCGGCTACGCAGCGAGCGCACCCCGCGTGAGCTGGCCGAACGACCATTCGGTTGCCGCTATGCGGACGCTCTGTCCGTAAGTCGACCACTCGGGTGTCAGTTGCCTTTTGATCCGACAAGCTTGCTCACATCTGAACGCGGAATCGAAAAGAAGAGTCGCGTTCAACCAACGAATCGAAAGTGAGCTTGTCGTGCGTCACCGTGTCGCCGCTGTATCCGCCGCTGCCCTCCTCTGTCTCGCCGGCGCCGCCGGCCTGGCCGAGGCCCAGCCCGCGAGCCTGTACGCCCCCTCCGCCATGGTCTTCACCGTCGCGCAGGGGGACGACGCGACGGCCACGGTCGTCCGGGCCTCCACGCTCAGCTGCGCTCCGAGCGCCCGCGGAACGCACCCCGACCCGAAGGCCGCCTGCGCGGCCCTGAACGCCGCCGGCGGAACGTTCGACCGCCTGCTCGCCGCTCCGAACCCGGACCGCGCCTGCCCGATGCACTACGACCCCGTCACGGTCACCGCCGACGGTGTGTGGCAGGGCGGCCGCGTCGCCTGGAAGCACACCTTCTCCAACGCCTGCGTCATGTCCGCGACCCTGAACGGGAACTCCGTCTTCGCGTTCTGATCCCGGCCGCGGGACGGGTCCGGGCCGCGCCGTCGCGGCGGAGCGGCCCAGGCACATGGGCACGGATGGCCTGAAATACACTGTTTCGGTGACCGAGACCCCCGTGCCTGCCTGCCCCGCCTGTTCCAGCGCCTATGCCTACGAGATGGGCGCGCTCCTGGTCTGCCCCGAGTGCGCGCACGAATGGCCGCTCAGCGCCTCGGGTTCCGGCGAGACCGCAGGGGAGCGGATCGTCAAGGACGCCGTCGGCAACGTGCTCTCCGACGGTGACACCGTGTCCGTGGTCAAGGGCCTGAAGGTCAAGGGCAGCCCGTCCGGCATCAAGGCCGGCACCAAGGTGCGCAACATCCGTCTGGTCGACGGTGTCGACGGGCACGACATCGACTGCAAGATCGACGGCTTCGGTGCCATGCAGCTCAAGTCCAGCGTGGTCAGGAAGGTCTGACCCGCCCGCGCGTCGCCGTGGACGGTCGGCGCCGCGCGGGGAGGCGAGGCTGACGTGGCCGCTGCCCGGCCCGCCCCGCCCGGAGTGCGGCGGGGCGGGGCCGCGGAGGAGTGGGTCAGACCTTGCCGAGGTCCGAACTCAGCCACCTCTCCGGACGCATGTGGAACACGATCTGCTCGCCGTGGTCCTTCCAGGCGAAGTCGACGTACGCGTCCACCTTCTCCGCCGGCAGGTACCGCGAGGAGATCTCCACCAGCTGCTCACGCACCGCCGGTTGCTCCGATACGACGGAGCCCTCGACCGACACGTAGCGGATCGTCGGTTCCACACGGTCGACCAACAGGCTGAACCGGCCGGCGGCCCGGATCAGTTCGGCCTTGCGGGAGTCCCGGCCGGTCATGACCCAGAGGTCGCCGCCGGGAGCGTACTGGTACCAGATCGGCACCGTCAGCGGGGCGCGGTCGCCGTCGGGGCCCGCGCTCACGGCGAGCGCGGCCACATGGGGCTCGGCGAGGAAGAGCTCACGGTCGGTTCGGGTCAGGGCCACGGCATGCTCCTTCGACGGGGGAGAAACCTACGCGGGGACAACGACGCGCCGTCCCGCGGCAGTTCCCGGTGTCACCCGCGCGGCCCATCCCCGCTTCGTCGCCCGCCGGTGGGGCAGGGGCCGGGCGTGCGGGGAGCGTCCTGACCGCCGCCGCGGTGTCGGCGACGGGTCAGGACCGGGCCGCCGCCTTGCCGTCCACGCCGGCGGAGGCCGCCGCTGCCTCGCCCGCCGGCTCGTCCGGTGTGGGCCGGGGCGCGGTGTACATGACCGATCCCTGCTTGTTCTCCTTGTCGACGGCACCCTTCCTGGCGAGGGTCTCCAGGGTGTTGCGCACCACCTGGGTGGAGGCCGGGCGTCCCGGGTGCGCCTCGGCCATGGCCGTGGTGACCTCGCTGACCATGCGGGGCTCCGCGGCGCCGACCAGAAGGGCGAGGACGAGCTCGCGCAGCGGGGGCTCCGTCTTGGCCGCCGGGTCCGGGGCGCCGGCCGTGCTCGCCGGGTCGGCCTTGCCCGTGGTGGCGGCGGCCGGCTTGCGTACGGCGACCTTGGCGACCTTGGCGACCTTGGCGACCTTGGCCGGAGCGGTGGCCGGAGCGGCCGCAGCGGAGACGGTCGGGGCGGTCGCGGCCGCCGGGGCCTTCCTGGGCAGTGCCGCCTTCTTGGCGGCCGCCGCTCCGCCGGTGGCCTTCCGCGCCCGCCGCGGCCGGGGTACGGCCTCCTTCGCCGGCGTTCCGGTGGCCACTGCCGACCGGGCGGCCGTCACGATCCCGGGCGTCCGTACGGGCTGCGCGGGAAGGTGGCCGCCCGCTCCGTCCGCCGCAGCTCCCTCCGAGCCCGGGGGCAGCACGCCCTGCATACCGCAGAGCCAGCTCTCGTCGGCCTTCAGCTGCTTCAGACGGGCGTCGAGTTCGGCGATCTGGGCGCAGGTGGCTTCCTGTTCCCTGCGGTTGGTCTCGAGATCGACGGCGAACCGCTGCGCGTACAGGCTGCGGATGGGTGTGGTGTCCGGCTCGTTGGCCATGGCGGCTCACTCTCCTCATACCTCACGGTGTTGCTGCGGGATGCTACTCGTCCCCGGACGGCCGCAGTTCCCTCCCGGGGAGATCCGCCACCCTGTTCTGACGTTCGGAAACCCGAGGTCCCGGGCGCCGCGCACCCGTCCGCCGCACGCGCTGGAGCGTCCGCCGCGCGTCCCGCCGCCGCGTCCCGCGCACTCGGACCGCCGTGTCGTGCGTTGCACGGGACGCTTCGTCCGGTCACAGAGTGGTTGAGACCACTTGTCCCCGTGTTCAAGCCGTTCTAGCCTCCTCCCAGTTGTGCAGTACGGAACAGGTGTTGCGCATGGCGCAACGCACTCGCACTCGTCTCCTGGGGACCGCCAATGAAGCTCCGCTCCCGCATAGCCGTACCCGTCGCCGCGTTCGTCCTCGCCGGCCTCACCGCCACCGCCTGCGCCCCCCAGACCGCCGCCAACGACGCCTCGAAGGACGAGAAGTCCGGCACCCTGCGCGTCTGGCTCTTCCAAGAGGTCAACAACGACCCGAAGAAGAAGGTCGTGGACCGGGCCATCGCCGCTTTCACGCAGCAGCACGGGGATGCCGAGGTCGAGGTCGAGTACATACCCGTCGAGACCAGGGCCCAGCGCATCAAGGCCGCCTTCAACGACCCGAAGAGCGCGCCCGACCTGATCGAGTACGGCAACACCGACACCGCCGGCTACGTCAAGGACGGCGGGCTCGCCGACATCAGCGAGGAGTTCGGCGCCTGGGCGGAGGCCAAGGACACCGACCCCACCGCCACCCGGTCGGTCACCGTCGGCGGGAAGGTGTACGGCGCCCCGTTCTTCGTCGGCGTACGGGCCCTCTACTACCGCACCGACGTCTTCACGGAGCTCAGGCTCCAGCCCCCGAAGACCCAGGCCGAGCTGGTCTCCACGGCCAAGAGGATCCGCCAGGCGAAGCCCGAGCTGTACGGCATCGCCGTCGGCGGCGCGTACACCTACGGAGCGATGCCGTTCATCTGGGCCAACGGCGGTGAGCTCGCCGAGGAGAGCGGCGGCACCTACACCGCGGCGATCGACAGCGCCGCCGCGCGCAAGGGCATCGAGACGTACACCTCGCTCTTCGGCGACGACAACTGTCCGGCCGCCAAGTGCGCCGCCATGGGCGGCAACGCGACCGTCACCGCCTTCGCCTCGGGCACCGCGGCCATGGCCATCGGCGGTGACTTCAGCCACCAGGCCGTCGAGGCGGGCGCGGTGAAGGGCAAGTACGCGGTCGTCCCGCTGCCCGGTGTCAAGGAGGGCGAGATCGCCCCGGCGTTCGCGGGCGGCAACAACATCGGCGTCCTGAAGAGCAGCACCCACCGCACCCTGGCCGTCGACCTGATGAAGCGGTTCGCCGGCAAGGACGCTCAGCGGGGGCTGTTCGACGCGATGGGCTTCCTGCCCACCTACACCGACGTCCGGGCCGAGGTGGCGAAGAAGGACCCGTTCGTCGAACCGTTCGTCCGGACCCTCACGGCGGGCACCAAGTTCGTTCCGGCCTCTGCGGGATGGGGCCAGATCGACGCCTCGACCGTCCTGCCGACGATGTTCCAGGAGATCGTCAGCGGCAAGAAGGACGTGGCCGCCGCCTCCGGTGACGCGGCGAAGAAGATGAACACGGCCTTCTCCGACGCCGGCTGACCGGGCCCGTCGACATGAAGCACGAAGCGACGGCCGCCCCACCGGAGGCGGTCCCCGAGAAGCCCGCCCCGGTCCGCGTCCCCGCACCCGCCCCCCGGCCCGAGCGGGCTTCCGGAGGACGCCACGGCAGCCGCTGGACGCCCTGGCTCTACCTCGCGCCCGCACTGGCCGTACTCGCCGCGCTGCTCGTCTACCCGATTTACCAGCTCGGCCTGATCTCCTTCCTCGAATACACCCAGGCCCAGGTCAGCGGAGGCGAGCCCACCACCTTCAAGGGCCTCGGCAACTACCGGACCCTCTTCTCCGACCGGCAGTTCTGGCAGGTCCTGCTGGCGACCGTCGTGTTCGCCGCCGCCTGCGTGGTCACCACGCTCGGCGTCGGCTGCGCCCTCGCCGTTCTGCTGACCCGGGTCAGAGCGCTCCCCAGGCTCGCCCTGATGCTGGCCGCGCTCGGCGCGTGGGCGACGCCCGCCGTCACCGGCTCCACCGTCTGGGTCTTCCTCTTCGACCCCGACCACGGCCCGGTCAACCGCGTGCTCGGCCTCGGAGACTTCTCCTGGACGTACGGACGCTACAGCGCCTTCGCACTCGTCCTCTTCGAAGTCGTCTGGTGCTCGTTCCCGTTCGTGATGGTGACCGTGTACGCGGGCATCAAGGCGATCCCCTCCGAGGTACTGGAGGCCGCCTCGCTGGACGGCGCCTCCCAGTGGCGGACCTGGCGCTCCGTCATCGCGCCGATGCTGCGGCCCATCCTGATCGTCGTCACGATCCAGTCGGTCATCTGGGACTTCAAGGTCTTCACCCAGATCTACGTGATGACCGCCGGCGGGGGAATCGCCGGACAGAACCTCGTCCTCAACGTGTACGCGTACCAGAAGGCCTTCGCGTCCTCGCAGTACGGCCTGGGCTCGGCGATCGGCATCGTCATGCTGCTGATCCTCCTGACCGTCACCCTCGTCTATCTGCGCCTCATGCGACGTCAGGGAGAAGAACTGTGAGCCGCACCGTCACGCCGGCCGTTCCCCCCACACCCACACCCATGCCCACGAACGGGGCCGGGGAGGGAGCAGGAGCCACGGCCGGAGCCGGCGCCGCCACGGCGGCGGCCCCGGCCGGCAGGCTCCGCGTCCGCCGCCCGTGGCGGCTGGCCGCCGAGGCGTCCGCGCTCCTCGTCGCGGTGGTCGTGGCGTTCCCGCTGTACTGGATGGTGCTCTCCGCCTTCAAGCCCGCCGGCGAGATCCAGTCGACGCAGGCGCGCCCCTGGACGCTGTCCCCGTCGCTCGACTCGTTCCGCCGGGTCTTCGAGCAGCAGGAATTCGGGCGCTACTTCCTCAACAGCCTCTTCGTCGCGGGATCCGTGGTCCTCGCCTCGGCGCTGATCGCCTTCCTCGCGGCGACGGCGGTCACCCGATTCCGCTTCAGGTTCCGGACGACCCTGCTCATCATGTTCCTCGTCGCCCAGATGGTGCCGATCGAGGCCCTGACGATCCCGCTCTTCTTCCTGATGCGGGACACCGGCCAGCTCAACACGCTCTGGTCGCTGGTCCTGCCCCACATCGCCTTCTCCCTGCCGTTCGCCATCTGGATGCTGCGCGGCTTCGTGAAGGCGGTTCCCGAGGCGCTGGAGGAGGCCGCCTCCATCGACGGCGCGAGCCGCACGCGCTTCCTGTGGCAGATCCTCTTCCCCCTCGTCTTCCCGGGGCTCGTGGCGACGAGTGTCTTCTCCTTCATCTCCACCTGGAACGACTTCCTCTTCGCCAAGTCGTTCATCATCAGCGACACCTCCCAGTCCACCCTTCCGATGGCGCTGCTGGTGTTCTTCAAACCGGACGAGAACGACTGGGGCGGCATCATGGCCGGCTCCACGGTGATGACGGTGCCGGTGCTGGTCTTCTTCGTCCTCGTCCAACGCCGCCTGGTGTCCGGCCTCGGCGGCGCGGTGAAGGACTGAGCCGGGCCACCGGCCACCGCGGGCGTTCCCCGGCCCGGCCACCGAAGTCGATCACCGGGGCGCGGCCCTGCGCCCTCCGTGCCTCCCCGCGCCCCGGTGGGCCGCCGTTGACAGCTGAGCGGCCACGTGCGAAAAAGACGAGTAGGCCGTGTTCGGCCCCATGCCCCCTCCTCGACGCGACGTACTGCGCCTCGCGGCCCGGCCGCCACCGAGCGCCCTACCGAACCCGGGCCGGTCCCGCGCGGAACACCCCCACGCGCACCAGTCGAACGGTTGGCATGCCACCACATACGTGAACGGACGGCCCTCCCTTGACCATGATTCCCGGATCCCGTGTCACGGGGCGGACCTGGACGGTCCGCCTGACCGGCCACGGAGACCACACCGTCTCCGTCTCCTGCAGCGTCGAGGCGTGCCGCATGCCGCCCCGGTCGAAGGACATCGCGGCCATGCGGCGTTTCGCCGCCGAGCACGTCCGCGCGCACGCCCGTCTCGCGACGGTCCGCCCCAACGCCGCGTGTGCCTGCCGGGCCGCCGAATGCGCCTTCCACGAACACGCCCGGGCAGCCTGTGCGGGTGCCCCGCTGCTGCTCCTGGTCCACAACCCGGCCGTCGGCCAGGTGTGGACCCTCGCGGAGATCTGCCAGGGCTGCGCGCCGCTGATCTCGCACATCACGGTCCTCGGCCGCTCCCGGCGCCCGTCCGCCGCCGGCGCGGTCCCGAACACGTCCGTGTCCCCTTCCCCCTCTTCCCCCTTCTCCGCAGGCTCCGGCCCGGCCGATCCCGGTCCGGCGCGGGTATCCGTGCCCGGCGGGTTCTCCTCGCCCGAAGCGGCGCCCGAGGCCGTAGCCCGCCGGCGCCCTCATACGGGGAACTCCCGCCGTCGGGCTCGCTGACCGCCGGCCGGCGAGCCCGACGGTGCTACGGGGGTGTGCCGTCGTCCGCCGGCCGGGGAGTGTCCGTGCCTTGGAGAGCGTGGCCGGGACCGTCCCCGCCCCCGGTGTCCGGGCCGGTCCCGCCCTCGTCTCCGGTGACGGGCCCGGTGGTGTCCGGCGCGGCGGTTCCCGAGCCGCCGCGCGACCTGAGGTATCCGACCACGGTGTTGCCGACGGCCACGAGCGGCACCGCCACGACCGCTCCGCCGATCCCCGCGACGGTGGCGCCGGTGGCGACGGCGAGGACCACGGCCAGCGGATGGACCCGCACGGCCCGTCCGAGAATGAACGGCTGGAGCACGTGCCCCTCGATCTGCTGCACCACGAGGACGATCACCAGCGCCATGAGCGCGGTGAAGACTCCCTGGGTGACGAGGGCGACGACGACCGCCAGCGCGCCCGAGGCGACCGCGCCGACCAGCGGCACGAAGGACGCGAGGAAGATCAGGACGGCGATGGGCACGGCGAGCGGCACGTCGAGGATGTAGATGCCGACACCGATGAACACGGCGTCGATCAGGGCGACGATGACGGTTCCGCGGACGTACGCGGTGAGCGTCCGCCAGGCGCGCGGCCCGGCTCCCGCCAGACCCGGACGGGCCGAGGACGGGACCAGCTTGAGCGTCCACTCCCAGATGCGCGCTCCGTCGTAGAGCAGGAAGAGGGTGCAGAACATGGCCAGCAGGAGGCCGGTGAGGCCCTCGACCAGTACGGTGACGCCCTGCAGACCGGTGGAGGTGATCTCGCTCGTGCTGGTGCCGATGCTGTCGCTCAACCGGTCGGCGACGTCGTTGATCTGCCCTTCCGTGACGTGCAGCGGGCTGTCGACGAGCCACTGTTTGAGCTCGCCGATGCCTTCCTGAACCCGGCCGGAGAGGGTGTCGAGATTGTCGAGCACCTGCCAGACGACGAACCATCCGACGAGTCCGAGGACGACGAACCCGAACACGGCGGTCAGCGCGGTCGCCACCCCGCGCGGCACGTTGCGCCGCTGGAGCCGCGCGACGGTCGGCTGGAGCAGCGCGGTGATCAGGAGGGAGACCGCGAACGCGAGCACGACCAGCCGTACCGCGCCGATCACCCGCATCAGCACCCACACGGTGGCGGCCAGCACCAGGAGCCGCCAGCCGGCCTCGGCGGCCACGCGTACGCCCCACGGCACCGCGTCGGCGGCGTCCCGGGCCGCGATACGGTCCGAACGCCGCTCCTCGACCTGGATGGCGTGGTCCCACGCCTCGACGTACTCCGCTTCCTGGCGGGCCTGGAGCCGGGCACGTCGCTCACTTATGCCCGCGACACCCGCCTTGGCCCGGCCGAGCCATCCGTCCGGGCCGAGCGATCGAGGTGGATTCACCACGGATTCCTTCTTTTCGTTTCGTTGCGAACTGCGTGCCGGAAACCGTGATCGGTTCCCGAGCGCCGACGCGACGGTCGGCTTCGACTCCTGGTCGCGTCCCGGGGGCCCGGCCGGCTGACCAGTTCATCCGGTCAGCCGCGGCGCCGGCGGGTCACCTTCCGCCGCTCCGGGCGAACTCGCGGAACAGGACGGCCAGAGCAACAGCCATGACCAGCAGATGCACCCATGCCTGGTTCACCGCAACCTCCTCGCTGGGGCGGGCTCCGCGCCACGCCCGTATCCGGCTTGCCCCGTCCGTACGGACGACTGCCCGTGCCACCGGAGCGGTCCGCCTGCCGATCCGCCGCCGGACGGCGATCCGTCGACTCGACGCTGTGCAGCACGCGTGCCCCCGATGCGCCGCCTTACGCGCCGCCCGCTCGGAAGCCCTCCCGGGACCGCCGCGGTGCGGGAGCCGGCGGCCGCGCCCGCTCGAAACGGCCTGCGCGGGGCACACGCCCAAGGACCGGGCGCGCCCGGCCTCCCCGCGCACCGGCCTCCCCGCGCACCGGACGGCGGCCGCCGGACGCGTCGGCGGCCGAGCGCTGCCGCCCACCCTGGACCCCGCCGGAAACCGGAGAGACCCGATGACCGTGACCCCGTACCTCGTCTACGCCCGCGAACCCCTCCCGGCTGCCGGGCCCAGCGTCTTCCTCGCCGGGCCCACCCCGCGCGCCGACCAGCCCGCCCCGTCCTGGCGGCCCGACGCGATCGGGGAACTCGCCGCCCAGTGGACGGGCCCGCAGCGGCTGACCGTACTGAGCCCGGAGTCCCGGGGCGGGGTCCGCGCCGCCGACTACGACGAACAGGTCGACTGGGAGACCGACGCCCGCCGGCACGCCGACGCGATCCTGTTCTGGATCCCCCGTGACCTCGCGTCCCTTCCAGGCTTCACCACCAACGTCGAGTTCGGCCTCGACGTCGGCACGGGCCGGGCCGTCCTCGGGTGTCCGCCCGACTGCCCCAACCCCGAACGCAACCGCTACCTCATTCACGTCGCCCGCCGCCACGGTGTCCCGGTCCGGGAGACCCTGCACGACACCGTGGCCGCCGCGCTCACCCTGCTCGCGGCCAGGACCGCCCGGTAGCGCGGGGCCGGGCGTGATTCAGGCGGCCGGGGAGGGCCGCCTCGCGTCCACCAGCCCGGCCACGAGACGCGCCCGCTCGGCCATCGAGGCGATCACCAGGTACTCGTGGTCGGCGTGGGCGCCGCCGCCGACGGCCCCGAGGCCGTCGAGGGTCGGTACACCGAGCGCCGCCGTGAAGTTGCCGTCGCTGCCTCCGCCGACCGCCCTGCCCTCCAGGCCGGGAAGCAGGTGTCCGGCCAGCGCGAAGAGCTCGGCCGACGCGGACTCGGGCATCGGGGGCCGGCCGATGCCGCCCCGTACGGTGATCTTCGCCCCGTCCAGACGCGGAGCCAGCGCCGCGAACGCGGACTCGATCCGTTCCGCCTCGTCGGCCGACTCGACCCGTACGTCGACGATCACGGTCGCCTCCGCGGGAACGACGTTGTCCAGGGTTCCCGCGGACGCCACGGTCGGGGTGACGGTCGTACCGGTCTCGGGGCGGCCGAGTCCCGCGATGGCCAGTACCTGGTGTGACGCCTCGATCAGGGCGTTCACGCCGGCCGCGGGCTCGAGGCCCGCGTGTGACGCCCGGCCCGCGATGGAGACCTCGAACGTGCCGCAGCCCTTGCGGCCCGTCTTGAGGCCCCCGCCTTCGGCGGCTCCCTCGACCACGAGCACGGTTCCGCAGGCGAGGGCCCGTTCCTCGATGAGGGCGCGCGAGGTGCGCGAGCCGACCTCCTCGTCGGCGGACACCAGGATCTCCACGCCCGACAGGTCGTCCAGGCTCGCCAGGCCGTGCACGGCCTGCACGAGACCGCCGAGCATGTCGAAGACGCCGGGGCCGGTCGCGTGCCCGTCCCGCACGGTGAACGGGCGTCGTTCGAGGGTGCCGAGCGGGAACACGGTGTCGTGGTGACCGAGGATCAGGACGCGGGGCTCGCCCCCGGCCGACCAGTGGACGTGCGGCCCGGCCGCGCTCTCCACCAGTTCGGCCTGCCCGCCGAGGCGGCTCTCGATGACGGCGGCGACGGCTTCGGCCGAGGACGTCAGGGCGTCGGCGTCGCGCGAGGGGGACTCGACCTCGACGAGCGTCCGGAGGTCCTCGATCATCGCGTCCACACTCACGCCGACGGCCTTGTGCATGCTCATGCCGAAAGGGTAGCGGGCGGCACGCCCCCGTCCGGCGACGGCCGGTGTCCGCGGTCTCAGCGCCAGGACGGGTGACCCTCGAAGGCGCCGCCGCCGGTGAGGGCGCGTTCGCCGGACGTGTCGGCGCGAACGGCCCAGACCACCGGCTTCTCGTACGGGCCGCGGACGAAGGCGACCCAGCTGCCGTCGACGGACCAGGCCGGGTCCATCTCGTGCGCACCGGTGGCCACCAGTGCGCGGTCGTTGGCTCCGTCCGCGCCCACGAGGCGGATGTCGCCCTGGGTGCCCTTGCCGGCGGTGCCCGCGGTGTAGGCGAAGGTACTGCCGTCCGGGGCCCACACGGGATCGAGCGTCGGATGGGGCAGCCTCGTCACCTGCTGGGGGGCGCGGCCGGGTGCGGCGGGGTCGACCAGGTGGATCTGCCAGTTCTCGGGCCCGTTCTGCAGGCAGACGGCGATCTGCTTGCCGTCCGGCGACCACGCCGGATCCTCGACCGGTCCGGTGCCCGCGGTGAGTTGCTGAGCGGCGCCGTCGGAGAGGCTGACCGCGAACAACTGCTGGACGCCGTCCTTCTTGCGCAGCACGGCGAGCCGGGTGCCGTCCGGCGACCACGACACCCTGCCGCCGGCGGTCGGGGCGACCCGCCGCGCGTTCGAGCCGTCGGCGTTCGCCGTCCAGACGGACGTCCCCTCGGAGGTGGTCCGCGTGAAGGCGAACGACGTGCGGTCGGGGGACCACTGGGGCAGGACGTCGCAGGCGCTCCCCGGGACGAGCCGGCGGGGCGTGTCCGTCGCCGCGTCGCGGCGCGCGATCACGCCGTGACACGTCGCGGGCCAGCCGGGGGCGGTGTCCTGACGGATCAGGAGCGGATCGGTCGGAAAGGGTGCCGGGGTCGGCGCGGCGCTGGGGGTGGGAGTGGGCGTGACGGCACCCGACTTGGCGCCGTCGTCGGAGGACCCGTTCCAGGGGTGCCAGAGGAACAGGCCGCCGATCGCGAGAGCGGCCAGGAGCGCCGCCCCGGCCATCGCGCGGCGACCGCGCCGGGGCCCGGCCGGGGAACCACTTGCGGGTACGGGTACGGGTACGGGCACGGATACGGCGGTCGGGGGCGGAGCCGGGTCGGCTCCGTCTGCGGGCCGGCCATCGGGGCCGGACCCGGACCCGGTCGCCGTGGTCACGGGCAGCGGGGGCCGCGTACGGGGGTCGGGAGCGGCCGGAGCGCCGGCGCGGGGATCGGGAGTGGCCGTGGCCGCGGTCTCCGGCGCCGTCTCGGGGGCATCCGGCGCCGGTACGGGCCGCGGCGCGTCCGGTGCGTCCCACGCGTCCGCCGTACCCGGCTGCTCTGCCGGGTCCTGCCGGGGGAGCAGTTGCGTGGCCGCGTCCGGCAGCCAGCCGTCGCCGGCCGGGTGGCGGACCGTCAGCCGGCCGAGGAACGCCGTCGGGGTGGGCCGTGCCCCGGGGTCCTTGGACAGGCAGGCGGCGATGGCCTCACGGAGTTCGCCGGGGATGGCGGCCAGGTCCGGCTCCTCGTGCACGACCTTGTAGTGCCGGGCCGCGGACGGGCCGTCGCCGAAGGGGGAGCAGCCCGCGGCCTGGGCGAGCACCACTCCCAGGGCGAACATGTCCACCGCGGGCGTGACGATGCCACTGGTGAGCTGCTCCGGCGCCAGGAATCCCGGCGTGCCGATCTGCAGACCCGTCTGGGTCAGTGCCGTCCCGTCGAGAGCGCGCGCGATGCCGAAGTCGATGACGCGCGGCCCGTCCTCGGCGACGATGATGTTCGCGGGCTTGAGGTCGCGGTGGATGACCCCGGCCCGGTGGATCGCCTCCAGTGCCTCGGCGAGACCGGCGGCCAGGACCGTGAGCGTGTCCACGGGGAGCGCACCGACGCGGGCGAGGACGGCTTGCAGGGTGGGTCCCGGTACGAAGGCCGTCACCAGCCAGGCCGGATCGCCTTCCGGCTCGGCGTCGACGACCGGCGCCGTGTGGAATCCGCCGACCCGCCGGGCGGCCGCCACCTCGGCGGCGAACCTGCGCTTGAAGCCGGGCTCCGTGCTCAGTTCGGGGCGTACGACCTTGACGGCCACCGCGCGGCCGGACCGGGAACGGCCCAGGTAGACCACGCCCATGCCCCCCTGGCCGAGCCGTCCCACCAGCCGATAGCGGCCCTCGCCCACCGAGATGGGATCGCCCGTTTCGAGCGGCTTCATGTTTCCCCCGTTTCGAACCCCGTGCCGTGACAGCATCTCCCTACCCGCCGCGCCGCGTACCCGTCAAGCGGAGTCGGGCGGTCCTGGGCGTGGGCGGTGGGGCAGCGGCGTACGGGGGCTCGCACGGCCGGTGTGCCCGGCGCCCGGCCGCGGTCGGTCCGGGCCCGACGGGATCCGTCCGATCCGCGACGGGGGAACCGGCGGCGGCGACTTCCGGTCATGGCCCGGCGGGCAGCCGGGCCGGGCTCGGCGGAGGTGCTGGGCAGGCCCCTGCGGCGGTGCCGGGCAAGGCCCGGCGGCAACCGGTCAGGGTGTGGTGGCGGTGAGGACGCCGATCTTGTCGAGGCGGTGTTCGGGATTGTTCTGCGCGTCCCGCCAGAAGTTGCCCGCCGCGTCGTCCTCCGGCGTGAGGCAGGTGGTCACCGTGATCATCGCCCGGGTCGGGGCCGCACCGGGAGAGCCGGGTACCGCGGCACGTTGCGCGGCCATGGAGGACTGCGACCGGAAGGACGTCGTCCGGGTCGCCGTGATCGTGTACTCGTACGTCACGCCGCCGGCCGTGACGATCACGGACGCACCCGTCGGCAGCGACGGCAGGGCCCGCAGCGGCCCGCCCGCCGCGACCCGGTGCCCGGTGACGATGTAGTTGCCCACGTCGCCGGGTCCCACCCCGCCGCCGGGACCGTACGGGCTGGCCGCGCCACCCCGGTCCTGGATGCGGGTGCCCGGCGCGTCGTCGGGGCTTCCCGGGTACGGGATCACAGTCAGCCCGGACACCCCGATGGCGGGGATCGACAGCGAGGCCGTCTGTACGAGCGCGGCGGCCCGGACGGGCGCGGAGGCGGACCCGGACGGCAACGCGGGCGCGCCCGGAGCCGCCAGCAGGACGGCGAGGGCGGCGCCGGCGAGGGCCGCGGGCATGGTACGGGAGGCGGGGAACGGCGATCGGGGCATGGCGGCATCCGTGGATCGGCCGGGCCGCGCGGGGTCAGTCAGGCCCGGTTGGCCCTTCCAGCGTCGCACGCGGCAGCGGATGCGGCAGGGGCACAGCGGCACAGGGGAACAGCGGCACCGGCCCGCCGGGACCTGGGCCGGCCCGCGGCCATGGGGTTCACGATCATGGCCGGATGTGTCTCCCCCGCCCCGGAACGCATCACGAATGATCCCTCGCCGCACGCCACCCGTGGCTTACGATCTCGGCGGACGGTCTCGTCCCGCGACCGCCGCACGCCCCGCACTCGTGGAGGTCAACCGTGTTCCGGACGGCCAGAGGAAACCGCAGCAGCTTCCGCATCCGCACCGCAGCCGGCGCCGCCGCGGCGGGCGCGCTCCTCGTCGCGGGCTGTTCCTCCGGTGGCGAGGGGGCCGGCGAGGCGGCCGGCGGGGTCCCCGTCGTCGAGAAGGGCCACCTCACCACCTGCACCCACCTGCCCTACCCGCCGTTCCAGTTCGAGCGGGACGGCAAGGTCGTCGGTTTCGACGTGGCCCTCGTCGACCTGGTCGCGAGCAGGCTCAAGGTCGAGCAGAAGATCCTCGACACGCCCTTCGAGAACTTCAAGACCGGTGCCTTCCTCAACTCCGGCGAGTGCGACCTCGCCGCGGCCGGCATGACGATCACCGACGAGCGCAAGAAGAACGTCGACTTCTCCGTCCCGTACTTCGACGCGACGCAGGCGCTCCTCGCCACCAAGAAGAGCGGCGTCACCACCCTCGCCGACGTCAAGGCGAAGTCGAAGAAGCTGGGCGCCCAGGCCGAGACCACCGGCGAGAGCTACGCCAAGGCGCAGGGCTTCGACCCGGTCGCCTTCGAAAGCTCGGACGCGGTGCTCAACGGGCTGCGCACGGGCCAGGTCGACGCGGTCGTCATCGACTACCCGGTCGTCCAGGGGTGGCTCAAGGACCCCAAGAACGCCGCGGAGTTCGCGCTCGGGCAGAACATCGAGACCGGTGAGCAGTACGGCTTCTCGGTGAAGAAGGGCAACACCGCCCTCGTGGCGGCGATCGACAAGGCGATCACGGACGCCAAGGCCGACGGCACCTACAAGAAGCTCTACGAGCAGTGGATCGGGCCGCTGCCCCAGGCCACGCCGTGACGTCTCGTCTGACCCGGCGGCAGCGGCGCCGGATCTCGCAGGGCATCCAGTACGCGGTCTTCGTCGCGGTGCTGGTCCTGATCGGCGTCCTCGCCGACTGGGACCGGCTCCAGAACCAGTTCGCGCAGAAGGACCTGGCGCTCCGCCTCTTCCCGGAGATCATCACCACCGCCCTGCGCAACACGGTGATCTACACGACGTCCGGCTTCCTGCTCGGGCTGCTGCTCGGCCTGGTCATCGCGATGATGCGGCTGTCCTCGGTGGCCCCCTACCGGTGGGTCGCGAGCGTCTACATCGAGTTGTTCCGGGGCCTCCCCGCCCTGCTGATCTTCATCTTCGTGGGCGTGGCGGTGCCGCTGGCGTTCCCCGGCACGGAGATCCCCGGCGGGACGTACGGCAAGGTCGCCATCGGTCTCGGCCTGGTGGCGGCGGCGTACATGGCGGAAACGATTCGGGCCGGAATCCAGGCGGTGCCCAAGGGGCAGATGGAGGCGGCCCGTTCGCTGGGCTTCTCGCACGCCCGCGCCATGGTCTCGGTGATCATCCCGCAGGCTTTCCGCATCGTCATCCCGCCGCTGACGAACGAACTGGTCCTGCTGTTCAAGGACTCCTCGCTGGTGCTGTTCCTGGGCGTGACCCTGCAGGAGCGGGAACTGACGAAGTTCGGACGGGACCTCGCCAGCCAGACCGCGAACTCCACCCCGATCCTCGTCGCCGGCCTCTGCTACCTCCTGGTGACCGTGCCGCTGAGCTTCGTGGTGCGCCGCCTCGAGGCCCGCGCGGACAAGGCGGTGTGAGGACCGGATGCCACGGAAGACGGAAACGGTGGACGACACGATGGTCACGGACCGCCCGGAGATCGAGATCCGGGGACTGCACAAGTCCTTCGGGGACAACCACGTGCTGCGCGGGATCGACCTGGAGGTCGCCCGCGGCGAGGTGGTGTGCGTCATCGGGCCCTCGGGCTCGGGCAAGTCGACGCTGCTGCGCTGCGTGAACCTGCTGGAGGAGCCGAGCGGGGGACAGGTCTTCGTGGGAGGCACCGAGGTCACCGACCTCGACGTCGACATCGACGCCGTACGCCGCCGCATCGGCATGGTGTTCCAGCAGTTCAACCTGTTCCCGCACGTGAGTGTCACGGAGAACCTCACCCTGCCCCAGCGCCGGGTGCTGCGCCGGGACAAGGCGCGGTCCGCCGCCGTCGCCCTGGAGAACCTGGAACGCGTCGGGCTCGCCGACAAGGCCGACGCCTACCCGGCGCAGCTGTCCGGAGGCCAGCAGCAGCGGGTGGCCATCGCGCGGGCCCTGTCGATGGGGCCGGAGGTGATGCTCTTCGACGAGCCGACGTCGGCGCTCGACCCCGAACTCGTCGGCGAGGTGCTGTCGGTGATGCGGGTACTGGCGAGCGAGGGCATGACGATGATGGTCGTCACCCACGAGATGAGCTTCGCCCGCGAGGTCGCGGACCGCGTCGTCTTCATGGACGGCGGAGTCATCGTCGAGCAGGGCCCGGCGGCGCAGGTGGTCGGCCAACCGCGCCAGGAGCGCACCCGCAACTTCCTCAACCGGATCCTGGACCCGGCGGCGGCCGGCGCACCCGCC